>JAEZBW010000228.1 GCA_023426765.1 Bacillota bacterium | reverse complement strand
ATTACCAACTGGCCCACCCGATACATTCCCAACAGCGAAGAAAATAAGCAAAACAACACCGAAAGAGCCCATTTAATCCTGGATCTCATGCTGGAACAGGGAATGATCAGCGAAGAGGAACATGCCCAGGCCATTCAGGAGGAAATCCAGTTCACCTTTAACCCCGGCGCCGGAAAGGTTACCAGAAGCAGCATTCAGAGTTATTTTGTCGAAGAAGTGATCAAGGCAGTCATCAAGGATCTCAGTGAACAAAAAGGCATCAGCACGCAGACCGCCGAAGACATGGTGTATAACTCGGGGTTAAAGATTTATACCACCCAGGAAAAGAAGGTGCAGGATGCCCTGGATGCAGTCTATATCGATGATACCTATTTCCCGCGCATCAATGAAGAGGCCATTCTGAGGGAAGAAATTCCCCAGTCGGCGATGGTTGTGATAGACCCTTCAACCGGTGCGGTCAGGGGGTTGTATGGCGGATACGGTAAAAAGGAAGGAAGCGTTTTAAACAGGGCGACAGGGATTTCCCGTTCTCCCGGATCTACAATTAAACCACTGCTGATTTACGCCCCCGGTATTGAAACCGGGAGGATCACCGCTGCAACCGTTATCGATGATGTTCCGCAGCATATGCGGCTGAATGATCTGACCATTCCCGAAAAGGAGCGCGAGCAGATTTATCCCCGGAACGTGGAAAAGAAAAACTTTGGTCTGACGACGATACGCAATGGGCTTGTTGAATCGAGAAATGTTGTCGCATCATTGGTTTTACGTGATTATACGACGTTTAAGGTCGGCCTGTCCTACCTGGAAAAGGTCAATCTTCCCCGCTGGGAGAATGAGGGGATGATCTCCATGGCCATGGGCGGCTTTTCAAAGGGCATGAGCCCAATGCAGATGGCTTCGGCCTATTCGGTTTTCGCCTATAAGGGCGTTTACTGGGAGCCTTACTTCTATACGCTGGTTGAAGATTACGAGGGCAATAAGGTTCTTGAAAAAAATCCAAAAGTAACAAAGGTCTTTTCCGAACAGACGGCCTTCATCATGAACGACATCCTGCAGGATGTGGTTACACAGGGAACAGGCGAGGGTAACCTTGTGTTCAACAAAAAGGGAGTAGCCATCCCCACCGCCGGCAAAACCGGAACCGCCGACCGAAGCATAGACAAATGGTTCTGCGGAGCAACCCCTTATTATGTTGCATCCACCTGGTATGGCTATGACAACAGTAAGGCCCAGATATCCATGACCTCCGAAGAAACAAACAATGCGAAAAAGATCTGGCATACGGTCATGACGAAAATCCATGAGGATTTGGAACCAATACCTTTCTTCAGTTCAACTCCTGCAAAAATTGTGACCCGTAAGATCTGCATGGATTCCGGCAAACTGGCGACAACCCTTTGCGAGCAGGATCCAAGAGGTTCCCGCGTCGTCGAGGAATATTTTATAGACGACACCGAACCCGAGTATGGTGATACCTGCGATGCTCATTTCCTGGCAAAAGTGTGTTCCGCAGCTGCCGATGAATTTGGAAGGCCCATTCCTGCAAATGAATATTGTCCGGCCGATACGGTGACGCAACAGGTGCGGGTGCGCAGACCGGTCGATTACTATCCCATGTTCCCGACCGACCCGTATCCTGAGGACTGGAAATACGGAATCAATGAGGATGTACACTGCCTGGTACACAGCCAGCCCATTACACCTGTTGTCACCCCAATACCGGTTCCTCCAACGCCTACCCCCGCCTATGTACCCTTCAGGCCCTATTAAAGCACACATAAAAACGGAAGCAATTGCTGATGCAGTTGCTTCCGTTTTTTATAGCAGCGGATGTTAATACTTTCTCAGATACATCAACCGGATTTTATCGGCAATGGTGGCGATAAACTCGGAGTTGGTCGGATGAACGCCTTTCCGGTTTTCAGTGTAGGTGAAGAACTGGTTTATCTTCTGCGTGTTCATTCTTTGCCACACTTTTTGGATAGCACCGCGGATGGCTCTTTCCACCTTCCCCGGAGAAGTGCCGTAAGAATCGGCAATCATCGGGTACAACTCCTTTGTAATCGGAATAAACCCACGTTCGCTGAGAACAGTTTCAAGAATCGCCTTCTGAAGATAGCCATAACCGCTTAAATGTGCAGGTACGCCAATGTCCTGAAGTGCTTTGATGACATCGGCTTCGGCATTTTCGCGAAGGTTATGGGTGCGGGATTCTTTTGTACGACTGGTACGCGGCTGAAGTTCCTCTGCAGTGAATTCCTTCCTGTCTGTTTTTTCACGCCTGTCGGAATCCAGGTAAACCTGCATGATTCTCTTCGGAAGCAGATCCATGTCGTAAGGCTTCAGGATGTAGTACTCGGCCCCAAGGCTTAAGGCCTTCTTGATGTATTTATCCTGGCCGATGGCCGTGAGTATGATGATGACCGGTTTCTGCCATCCTTCCGGCTTTTGAAGCTCTTCCAGCACGGCAATGCCATCTTTTTGCGGAATGATCAGATCCAGCAGTACGATATCAGGCCTCTCAGCAACGATTTCATGAATGGCGGTTTCGCCATCGTAAGCCTTTCCGATGATCTCAAAGTCCGATACCGTGCCAAGGCTTTGTTCCACCTGCTGAATATACTCTTCGCTGTCATCTACAATGTATACTTTGATTTTTTCACTCACAATGTTCACCATACCCCAGTCAAACGTTTAATCACATTCGACGCATCAGATTATAACCCCGGTTTAAAAATAAAAACAGGGTTCCAATGGAAAACTTATCTATTCCATTATATTCTATTTCATTTTGACATAACAAGACTTTCTGTCACAAATTCTAACATTTTTTTCAATTTACTATGAAGAAACTATAAAAATACTCGTTTTTTAGATAATCAGGATTTCAATTTACATAGAATGAGCAAAGAAAACCAGTCCTGCTTTTGTGAACATTCTTCATGAACGGGGTTTCGGACCATAATACTGATACAGATAGCAAAGAATTCCTCCGTTATACAGCTTTCTCTTCTTATCGGCTTTCCGATTGAAATGCTGCTCGAATGCCAAATCGGAAGTGATGACATAAAAAGACCAGGTTTCAAGATTCTTTTTAAAGGTATCGGACATTTCACGGTATAAGGCGGCGTTCAGGGCTTTGTCACCCATTCGTTCCCCATAAGGCGGGTTTGTGACAACCACGCCGTATTGAAAACGCGACGATGCTTCTTTCATTGGCCGCACCTGGAAATGGATGGCATGCTCCACTTCCGCTTCCCTCGCGTGGAATCGGCATGCATCAATGGCATCCTCATCAATATCATATCCAAATATCTGAAGCTGCTTATCGCGCTGCGCCAAATCGCACGCTTCCTCAACCGCATGCTCCCACAAGGCGGGGCTTACATTCCCCCAGTATTGTGCATCAAAGGA
Source organism: Bacillota bacterium (assembly GCA_023426765.1). Lineage (GTDB taxonomy): Bacteria > Bacillota > Clostridia > DSM-8532 > DSM-8532 > JAAYJG01. The sequence continues at coordinate 10,134 of JAEZBW010000228.1, read as the reverse complement.
TCGGTTCAGCCCCGGTGCCAGATTCAGGCCCATCATCGCCGCTTCTATCGGGATCGTTCCCGAACCGCAGAACGGATCCAAAAGGGATTTTTCAGGCGTCCACCTGCTGATCAACAGCAGTGCGCTTGCCAGGGTCTCCTTTAAAGGGGCCGTTGTGGTTCTCCTGCGGTAGCCACGCTTATGAAGCCCGTCTCCGGAGGTATCGATACCCAGGATCACAACATCCTTCAGAATCCAGAAGACTACCTTGTATTTTGCGCCGGTTTCCGGGAACCTTTCCAAACCGTATCTTTTCTTCAGCCTTTCCACGATAGCCTTTTTGATGATGGACTGGCAATCGGAAATACTCATCAGCGTGGAGCGTACACAACTGCCGGTAACGGGAAAAACAGCGTCGGCCGGAAGCCAATCTTCCCAGGGCAGCGCTTTGGTGCCTTCAAAAAGCTGATCGAAGGTTTTCGCCTCAAATTCCCCCATCTTCAGAAAAACCCTGTCTGCACAGCGCAGCCACAGGTTAGCCCTGCATATGGCCGATACAGGGGCAGTAAAGGTTACCTTTCCGTCCTCTGTGATGCTGTCCTCATACCCCAGATGCTTCAACTCTCTCGCAACAACGGCCTCCACACCGAAGAGCGCGGTTGCGATTAACTGTACCTTATCTTCCATATGCGCCAACCTTTCCATCGTTCAACTTCATTTTGCAGGGCTTATTCCTTAAAAAAACAGGATCCGCCGGTGAATTCCTTGATAATCGAATTCATCGGGATCTCGTCGCTGTCAATGGGTAAAAAGTAACTGAGAAATTCCAAAAGCCTTCGGGATTCCGAATATTGCGGCTGAGAGGGCTGAATCGCCTTCAGCAGCGGAACAGCCAGCTTTTTCAGAACGCCCAGTTCATAGATCAGGGACGAATTAAACATCACATCCGCATTCTCCTGGTAAGGAAAAATATTTTTTTCCTCGCCGCGCCGGACAGAAGGCCACAATTCTATGGTTTTCTCTGCGGAGCAGCCCCTGAACTGATAATCCCGGACAATTCTGCGGACGAACCGCATATCGGTGGTCGGTATTCGGTTGTGCCGATCAATCCGCATCGAAGTGATGGCGGATATATAGATCTTAAACTTGCTGTCTTCCCTGACATCTGCCGTAAGCCTGGGATTCAGGCCATGAATGCCTTCTATCACCAGAACCTGGCCTTCCCCGAGGCACAGCTTCTTTCCGGTGTACTCCCGCCTGCCGGTCAGGAAATTATAGGTGGGGATCAGTACCTCTTCACCCTTGATAAGGCTGTTCAGCTGCTCATTGAACAGCTGCAGATCAACCGTTTCAAGGGCTTCGTAGTCCGGTTTCCCATGCTCGTCGACAGGGGTGCGATCTTTGTTGACAAAGTAGTCATCCAGCGAGATATTCACCGGAATAAGGCCATTTACACGAAGCTGTATGGACAGCCTCTGTGCAAAGGTGGTCTTACCGGAGGAGGACGGCCCCGATATCAGCACGATTTTTATTCTTTCCCGATGGTCATAAATCATATCTGCGATGCGGGCTATCTTTTTCTCGTGCAGCGCTTCGGAAATCCGGATAAATTCATCTGCCTTCCCCGATTCGACGATGTCATTCAGCTTCCCGACATTATCAACGCCAAGAATACTGATCCACTGGCGGTACTCGCTGAAAATCTGAAACAGCTTCTGTGGTATTTCGTGGTTCTCCAGGCTGGTAGGGCTGGATGTTCTTGGGGAAACCAGAACAATACCTTCATTGTCATACTCCAGGCGAAAAAGCTTCAGATATCCTGTGGAAGGAACCATATAACCATAAAAGTAATCTTCCATGTCGCCCAGAATATAAAAACTGACATAGGCTTTTTCCCGGTACTTGATCGCACCGTACCTGTCTTTGCGGTTATCCTGCAGAAAGCGCAGCCGGGCCTTCTCCGTGTCGATGGTTTCCTTCCGGAAGGGCAGATCCTGCTGCACCAGCTCTTTCATCTGCTTCTCCACGCGGGCGACGCCTTCGGCGTCCAGTTGGTTTGAGGCTTCAAAAAAGAGCCCCCTGCTGACCGAATGGCATACGGCGATTTCCTCCTCCGGGAAAATATCATGGAATGCTTTCACCAGAAGGAATATGAGGCTTCTCTGGTAGATTCTCACCCCATCGGTGCTGGAAAGATCCACAAAGGTGATATCACACTCTTCTTTAATGGAATACTTTAGTTCCCTGATTTCATTGTTCACTTTACCGGCGACAATAATGGGAGCATTCTGTATATGCAGGCTTTTCACAAGGTTTTCAAGCGTAATTCCCTTTTCAATTTTCTTCTGCTGCCCGTTAACGGTAATGGTCAGATAACCCGTTTGCATTCATGAACCTCCTGACTGTAATGCCGTTTATGAAATTATGACTATACAAACATATCGTGCCAATTCCATCTTTGGATTAGCCATCCTTACAAAATAGAATACCCCTTTTGAATGTTGCTGTATTCCATAAATTGATACTCCAGGCCTGTTTTGCTGACCTGAACAGGCCCCTCGTCAACCATTTTCCAGCCCTCCAGCGCATTAAAATCCGGCAGGAAGGAATCGGCCTGAAAGGCTGCATGAAACCGGGTAATATAAGCTTTGGCGCAAAGCGGCAGCAGTTGGCGATAAATGCTCTCCCCACCGAAAACGTAGATTTCATCCTGATATTCTTTTAAATGATCCATCAGTTCAGCGATGTTGTGCACCACCTGTGCATTTTCAACCGTATAGCTCCTGTTTTCGGTTAATACGATATTGGTGCGGTCTGTAAGGGGTTTACCCCCCGGAAAGGATTCAAGGGTTTTTCTGCCCATGACAATGACTTTACCCTTCGTTTTTGCCGAAACCTGCTTCATGTCTTCAGGGATTCTGGCCAGAAGCCGGTTTTGAAAGCCGATTCCCCAGTTTTGGTCGGCGGATGCGATGAGGATCCATTTCTGCATTTTTTACTCCGTTTCTGCAGCCGGCGGTCGGAGTTCCTTCCGCAGGCCAAATATCTTTATGCTGTTGGAATAAGTCTCTGTAAAAAGTTATACCGCAACAGGAATGTTTTTAATCTGTGGACCGGCCTGGTAGTTTTCCAGTGAAAAATCATCGGTACGGAAGCTGTAAAAATCATGGATCTCCGGGTTGATCACCAGCTTCGGTGCAGGGTAAGGCTGCCTTGCGATCAATTCACGAACCAACGGAACATGTCGGTCATAGATATGCGCATCGGCTATCACATGTACCAGTTCGCCGGGCTGCAGACCTGAAACCTGCGCGAACATATGCACAAGAACGGCGTATTGGGTGACATTCCAGTTGTTTGCCACCAAAACATCCTGTGAACGCTGGTTCAGGATGGCATTCAACCTGTCTCCCGTCACATTGAAGGTCATGCTGTATGCACAGGGGTATAGCGCCATGTCGTGAAGATCCGCATAGTTATACATGCTTGTGAGCATTCTTCTGCTGTAAGGGTTATGCTTTAAATCAAACAACACCCGATCCACCTGATCGAAATCCCCTTCCGGATATTGATGTTTCACCTGCAGCTGATATCCATATGCTTTTCCGATGGTTCCCGCCTCATCGGCCCAGGCGTTCCATATGCGGCTGTTTAAATCCGCAATCCGGTTGGATTTCTTTTGCCAGATCCACAGAATTTCATCCACAGCAGCTTTCAGGTTCGTGGGGCGAAGCGTTAAAATGGGAAACTCAACCGATAAATCATACCGGTTCACCACCCCGAATTTTTTCAGGGTGTGCGCTTTCGTTCCATCTTCCCATTTCGGACGAACCGCCTGTCCTTCCGAACTGAAACCATGTTCGAGGATATCGGTGCACATTTCTATGAAAACAAGGTCTGCTCTGCTCAAAATCATCACCTCACAAGCATTACTCGGAGTCCTTAACCTTTCAATAATATATCATGGAAAAGTTCTTTTCACAATGTTTCCCTTTTTATAGTACTTTTTAGTACTATATGTCTTTTCTCCAATATACATACCTGTGGTTATACGTGTAAAAAAGCAACAAGAAAAGCACAGTTTAATATAGAAACCTCATAACCTTGTCCAATAATGCAGCATGGCTGTCTTCCACGTTATACACACAACTATCAATACATAGCTCCACACTCAGGCAAGTGGCAAATTGACAGTATCAATGCAGAAGGTACTGTTTTAAAAATTTTGCCGCTGCGTTTCTATCCAACATTGAATGGAAGTCTTGATTGTAGTAATCACGCAGGCACCTGTAGCATGACGGCGAGCATTCGCATTCCGAGCAAATCTCATAAGCCTTGAGGATGACGCTCTGGAAGACACTTTCATTGGCAGCAATCCTATGAATATGTCCCGCTCCACCCGGCACGCTGTCGTAAAGAATAATAGAATACTGAACATTTCCATTAGAGGCGTAGAGACACCCGTTTATGTCCGTACCTTCTATATCAAGCACCTGAGATGTTGCTCTTAGCAAAGCATACATCACCGACAGCATAGTGCCGAAGTTGGCATTATCGGAAAACATCAACTGTACAACATCGGTTTTGAATATATGTGAGAGTTTATATGGGTATAGTTTTGTGTTTGAACACTCCCGGCCGTATGAAGCATTGTGCCGTTCTTCTATAATGTAATTGTAGTTCTTCGATTCCTTTCGGCTTTTAGCGTAACCACAGTAGCTGCAAATACTAAACTCCGTATCGCAGCTTATCATCAGCGAATCGTTGGTGGTCGTTTGAAGCACAACTTGGCTGTCTCCGAAACGGAATGTGCTGAGGCTAAGTTCATGGCGTTCGGTGTCACCCAAATAGATGATGTCGCCCCTGTGATATTTGCGTGGTTTTCTACTCCCTGCAGGTACAATGTCATTGGGGTCATTCCCAACAACAAACCCCTTGCGAGGTTCAATGTTTTGTTTCCAGCCGCTGTCTATCATCGTGCCGCAGGCGACACAAGAGACACTTTCTACAGGTTTTTTGTTGAAATTGATAATCCTACATTGTGGACATTCGGCGGTATAGTAAATCTCCCAGTCAGCCGTCTTGCGTCGATCTTTGGCAATATAACGGCTACGATAAATATTGCCGTCAGCGACTACTTCTGCTCCAGGGGCATATTCTGATATTCCCAGCTGAAGGTCTCTTTGCAGCTCAACATTTTGTTTGGTGTCATTCAGCGGATTCGGTTTCAGTTCAACAACGTCGACAGGGAACCCGTATTTCGGTAATGCTCCTGAGCGGACAAGGAAGTCTATTAGGTCGACCTTTTTATAACCGTCACCCTCATTCGTTGAGCGGCGATGATCTTTTAATAGCCTTTCAAACCGAGCCGCTTCCTGGTATTTCTTCTCCTTGGCGGCAATCTCAATTTGTTCGGTAAGCCAAACGGTTAAGTCGCGGAAATCCTTAACTGCGATTGCTAGTGTTCCATCTTCTCCTATCAGCTTCTCGACCCACGAAAAGGTATTTACGCCAAGCGCATCCAGAAGCTCATCCGGAACACATCGGTGCAGATATTCTTTGACAATTTCAGGCTTCGAATTGAGAAATTCACACAACCGTTCATATCCATTACCATTCAGAAATAGATCCGCATCGTTCTTGTTGTAAACATCAGAATTGGTGCTAAAGAAATACGAAAATGCAACAGCATAAATGTGTCGAAGTACAATTTTCATGTTCCTGATTTCAAAAGCGGGTGCCTTTATTTTACCCGAAATCATATCCTTCGGGCGACCAAAGAATGTTATGTCGTGTGAGGATAGTTTGGCATATGTCAGTGCAAACGCTGCCGAACGCAAATCACGACCGGCACGGCCAGCTCTCTGAACATAATTTGCCGGAGACGGCGGCGTATTCCGAAGGAATATTGATTCAAGAGAACCGATGTCTACACCCATCTCAAATGTGGTTGAACAACTTAGAGCGTTCACCTCACCCCTAAGGAATTGCTCTTGGTATTTTCGCGCAATATCCTTTTCTATTTGAGCGGTATGCTCGCGGATGTAGAACGGAGCAAGGTCATCCTTCGAGTACAGCGCAGCGTAATGATTATCTGCTTGTAACTTTTGGGGTGAGATCGGCACAAGTGTACCAATGCAACGTGGATAAGCGCAACGGTTTTTGAAGTTCATGGTGGTTACTCGTCCGCATGTCTCGCAAATATATAAGCTGTTTTCGGTGGGAACAGTAATAACAAAATCTTCAGCCGATAGAAAACGCCCCTCACCTCTGTTTCTTGGTGTCTTAAGTATGCCTTTTTCGACAAACAGGTTATAGTAATCTTCGGCGATTTTGTAGGCCTCTTCCTCAGTAACACCTAAAGCAGTGACCAGGCGGCGTAAACGACCATTTGGGTAAAACCGTCCGTTTTTTTGCGTACGCGGAAGCCACCCCATTAAAGATGCTGTTTCTTTCCCAGTTTTGCATCTCACAAGAAGTTTTCTAACAGACGTGTAGAAAATCATCTCCAAGTCTTCGCCATCAAGAGGTGTGTTGTGAGGTTCCTGAATTGCGCCATGAAATACTACATCCATTAAAAGCAGGTCAAGGAGCGTTTTTGCCTCATCCACGGTCAACCCGAACTTTGATGCAAAAATCGGAGCCACCTCGTTATTACAAGTCGGCAATATTGAAACTGCTCCCAAAGACGAAAGGCTGCTTGGACGGCGGGCGGCATACATTTCGCTTATCAAAGCTATCCACGCATTCCGCCTGCTGATAGGGGTTAGTGTCTCATTCTTTCCAAGCAAGGCAAATGTCTTATTAACATCGAAATATCGGGCAAGTTCATCCGCAAATGTGCCAAGCGTCCAAGGCTCCTGCTGCATTTCCGCGCATCTTTGTTCGGCAACGTACCATATTCCGCGCCGACGCAAGAAGTCCTTATATGTGCGTTCCATGTACGGTGCAAAGAATGCGGCATCTCCGCGGCTATCAGAAAAACACAAGAATTGCCTTGTCTTCTCGACCGGCATATTTTCGTAGAGGGCAGTTGCAAGTACGGCAGTTGCCGCTTCGCTACCAAGGTAAAACCGACGAAGTTCGCCGTAAGAGCAAGCCGGGCAACGTACTGTACCGTTTTCTTTGCCTTTTGATGCCTTTGTAACTTTAACGCTGAACTCATCCATACAATCGCAGACATTCTTATCGCCCGTGTGTTTAATGGTTCCACATTTTGCACAAATAACATACTCGTCCTGAGGAATTTCTGTCTCGTCATCCGTAAGAATCCCGTCATCTTCATCTTCTAGTAGAAAATACTCTGCACTTGGGTCGGTGCTGTTTTCTGGGAGTTTCAGCTTCCCAGTCTTTTTCTCATTAATACCGATTATGGCAATCCGTCCGCAATCCGTACAAACCGCACACTCGAATGCGAGTTGTCCGTCAATCTCAGTTTCAGGGGTAAGGGACATACTGTATGGAGGGATAAGCGTGATGTAAGCTCCTTCAAGCGCACGGACAAAGAGATGATATCTTGCTCTGACAAGCGGCACACCATTTCCGGTAACAGCGCGAACGCAAGCTGCGATAAAGGTGACCAATTCCTCCTGTCGCATATTCGCTTCTTTGGATATCTCGGTGAGGGTGAGTGGTTGGCTCGCAATAGAACGAATATTATGGTACTGAGTGCTTCCATTACAAATATTAAACAACCGTTCATCAGATTCATCTCGTAAAGACTCAATCTCCGCAGAAGTAAGCATATGGGTAGAATCAGGTATGGCGTGGATCATCGGTTCCGAGCGGACAATAGTTTGAAAGCTATGTCCGCAGAGCCTTTCACCAAAGGCAAAAATTTGTGGGTTACTGCTTTCGTCACCGAGGGTGGCACTTGTGAGAATGTACTGCGGACTGTGTCCTTTTTCTATGAGTCTTGTTTCAACACGCCTCACAAGCATTGAAGCCTCTATGCCAGTTGCACCTTTATAGATGTGAGCCTCATCCAAGACGACAAAGCGCAGTTTCGCATTGCGAAAGACATTATTATCGTCGGGACGGATGCACATGTATTCGAGCATCGAATAGTTCGTTATCAAGATGTGCGGTGGTTTCTCGCGCATGGCATCACGGGAGATCCGCTCATTTGGCATCGGTTCAAAACCATATGTAGTACGGTACTTCAGTTGACCGGCTTTCTCGGTTTGCTCGGTATTTCCATTGTAGACGCCGAAAGTAATGTCGCTGTCTACAAAGATTTCACGAAGACGCTTCACTTGATCGTTTATCAAGGCATTCATCGGGTAAATGACAATCGCCCTGACACCGTCGTCAAGATACCCCTCTATCTCTTGCTCTCGTAACAAAGCGTTCACAATAGGCATAAGGAAGCATTCTGTTTTACCGGAGCCGGTACCGGTAGTAACAATCATATTATCGCCTTTGGCGGCGGCACAAACCGCCATTTCCTGGTGAACATAAAGAGGTCGGCTGAGTTTGAATCCCTGTCCTAACCTTTCAAATAAAGGCGACATCACACCATCGGCAATCAACTCCCTGATGGTCGCACCGGTTTTATAGGCATCGCCGAGTTCCAAATACGGACCTTTGGCTATGATGCCATCTTTTCTTAATTCTGCTTTTAGCAGCTCGGCATACCGCTCGTCCGCAATTGACAAGGTAGTTGCGATATAATCAGCGAATGTATCTTTAATTGCCCGCGATAAAATAACTGGATTAAGCATTAATGCATCTCCTTGCTATAGTGATAAATGAAAAAATCCGGGATACTAAAATACCTTTCAAGTCTCTGAGGAGGGTCGACGTGCTTGTACAACTCCGTACCATAGTCACCGCTTCGGTCAATGAATAGCCCTTCACCGTCACGGAATGATATGTGGAGTATCCCTGATTTATCGTTGACAAGGTAAATATCCACTGGGTTGAGGTCTGTAAAAAAGCGCTTTCCGTTTTTGGTCATAAAATACAGTTTAGCAGTGTAATGCGCATAATCGCCGCTCAAATCGGTATACCCAAGGTTCTCAGTCCCTATGTAAGTTATATCTTCTGCATAGACGGGCTTGATTTCTGTATAATTACCTTCTTCAATGACTTGTGTAATGCGAAGTATTTCCCCATTGAATATTACCGCCGCCTTGTCACCAAAGATAACGTAGCCATCGGCAAGGATGGTGTCTGCCATACCAAAAACCGTCTCCGTTTGAGCGATGACCTGATAATGATACCGTTCTGATTGTGATGGGAAACTCTCGCAGAGAACTCTTGCTCCTTGTACGGAGAAAAGCACAATAGGCTCTCCATATCGTGGCTTAAACACAAACTTAAGCCTTGTACTCTTATCACCCATGAAGGAGTAATTGTTTAGCCATGTCAGGGTGTTCTCAATCAGGTTGAACGACGGAGATTCCGTAAGCAACATTTTGAACACAATGTTAAATATAGGAATACTGTCACCTGCAATAAGAAGTTTAACGGAAACTTTTTCAGCAGACCCATCATATGCCTGGACAGAATTTCCTATCGAGTAGTCGAAACCTCCCATTACGCTTCTTCTTGTCATTTGGGTGTTTGCAAATGAAATGGAAGCAGCAACGGTTTCCGGACAAAGTACACGTAAAGTGCTGCCTGGAGATATCTCACCTTTCCAAACCGCCTCGGTGGGAATCGGATTACCGTCCAGGAACATCCGGATTCGTGGTATCTGAATGTGGATATCGCCGTTTCCGCATGGGATTTTAACTTTTGAGGCAAAGCCCATTAAAGACAACTCGAAACGCTGTCCCTCGATATCCAGCGTTACGTTTCCATCCTCAGCTGACTCAAGGTAGTAGTCGCTGTCAAAGGCAAGCGAATAGCTATCGACAAGGTAAAAGCTGACCTCATCGTAGACCCTTCCTGTGTTCTCGTCAGTCAGGGTGACGGTGTAACCGCCGTTCTCGTTGGGCAAACTGAACTGGCACAGATTCGTGTCCGTGCTCTGTAATTTCAGATTTTCACCTCGCTGAGTCTTAGCTAGAACTTTTTTGCTCTCCAGTGCACCGATAGCTGTGATGGAAAACTCATCACGGCTGAAGAGTGGATAGATTGTGTCGCGTAACGCATACTCCACTTGTGTTTGTGGCAATCTGAAGCGGAGCGATCCTTCCGGCGGTCGCG
>JAEZBW010000189.1 GCA_023426765.1 Bacillota bacterium | reverse complement strand
TCCTTTTGCTGCTTTTCCCAGTCGATGCGTTTTTTCACCGCAAAGGCAGAATAATTCCCGCTGTACTTTGTGATTTTTCCGCGTTCAATTTCATAAACCTGGCTTACGATCTTATCCAGGAATTCTCTGTCATGCGAAACGATGACAACAGCGTTCTTATAGGCTTTCAGGTATTCCTCCAGCCATTCGATGGCGTTGATGTCCAGATGATTGGTAGGCTCGTCCAGCAGTAAAATATCGGGCTTACTCAGCAGCAGCCGGATAAATGCTATTTTGGTGCGTTGTCCTCCCGAAAAATCCGAAAGCGGTTTTGCTTTCTCCTCTTCGGTAAAACCAAACTGCCGGATCGCTGTTTCATATTCCTTTTTATAGCTGTATCCATCCAGCAGACGGAACCTGTCCTGTAACAGTGAATACCGGGCAATCGCTTCACTGCTCGGGCTGATCTCCATTTCCTTCAGCAGCTTTTCCATATTTCTCTCAAGATCCAGGATGGTTTGATAGGCCTTTTTCACCTCTTGCTCCAGGGTGATGGTTTCATCCTCAAAGGTAACCTGCTTCAGGTATCCGATATCGACATTGGCTGATTTTACGATGGAAGACTGTTCTCCGTTATCCAGCTTTGTAAGCTCATATTCGCCAACCATCAGCTTCAGAAGCGTTGTCTTTCCGCAGCCGTTCCTGCCGACCAGCGCAATCTTCTCGCCTTTGTTGATCTCAAACTCAATCCCCGACAGGATGATATTCGTACCAAATGCAACGCACCCGTTTGATATTTTCAGCAGCATTCCAGTTACTCCCTATTGAATGAAGGATTCTTTATCTATTGCTTTGTTGATAATTAAACAACCAATTATGTTTCATGATAAGGCTATGTAATCAGCAGGTTTTCAGGTCAATCATATTGAACGCTGCGATAAGCCCCAGACTATTATAGCAACAGAAGCATTTGCTTGCAAATGTAACACATCCAGGGTGCATGGGTGGGCAACCAAACAGTTACAAATCACATCTCAGGAGAGTTAGCGGGTGATTTGGGTCTGTAACAAAGAAAGCAGCTGCTTGCGCAACTGCTTCCAGTGTTACAGGAATTTTTTCATCTGCTGAAAATTGTTTTCCTCAAAACGGAGAAGTCTCTCCATCAGCTGCACAATTTCCGGCTCTGCATCTTCTTGATACTGTTTAATATTTTTCGTCGCATCGATAATTCCCATGGTACTTCCAACCATGATCATTTCGGCGATATGGGACGAGGTTTTGTCCATCATCGTCTGCAGATTCAGCATCAGGTAAGTGCGTATCCTCTGCATGGCGTTGATACCCTTCTCGTCATAGCCGTTTTTATTCAGCAATGATCGGGCTACATCATTAATTTCCTTGTATTCGGCATATTGTGCATCCAAAACCTTTTCAAATTCCTTGTCATCGGTAACGGCCTTCAGTTTATTCAGGGTTTCCACGCCCATCTCGGCATTCTGGTAGATGAAATTCAGCATTTCAGCGTTTCCGTTCATTCTGCATCACTCTCCTCCAGAATAGTGTCTCTGAAAAAATGGAATTGATGCATCACGGACTACCAGCCTCTTGAGCTCCCACCGCCGCCGCTTCGGCCCCCGCCTCCCGAGAAACCTCCACCACCGCCACGATGAGAACCCCCGCCGCCGCGGTAATAGCCGCCGCCTCGTCTGCTGTACATGGAAGCCGCCAGGAAGAACCTTGTGATCCTTCCCCGAAGAAAGATCCAGTCGATTAACAGAACAATAATGATGATAATAAACAGGATTCCCTTGGCGATATCGCTGTCACTGGTGTTCCCCCTAACCGGCGCCGTGTCAGGCATATCAAGGTTGCCGGGCTCTATGCCATATTCGTCGTAAACCTCCTGAACAATGGCCAGAAAACCGTTTCGAATTCCGGAACCATAATCATCCTCTTTAAAATACGGGATCATGTATTCATCCTGTATTCTTCCGGTTTTCCCATCAGGAAGCGCGCCTTCCAGGCCATATCCGACTTCTATTCTGGACTGTCTGTCGTCAATGGCTACGAGGATGAGCACACCGTTGTTCTGCTCGGCAGTTCCAATGCCCCATTGCTTGAACAGCTGATAGGCATAATCTTCCAGAGGTTCTCCCTCAAGGCTTTGAATGGTCACAACAACCACCTGGGCTGTTGTTGCTTCCTGTAATTGAACCGCCGCAAGCTGTATGGCCTGCTCGTCTGAATTGCCAATCACTCCGGCAAAATCATTCACAAAAAACTCATTTGTCGGATCGGGAATAACAGCCTTCCCATAGCTGGGAAAGCTGATCAGCAACCCTATGAACAGGATGAATGCCAGGCATAAATTTGTCTTTTTCATTTTGTATTAATCCCTTGGGAAACTTACTTCCGGTACTTTTTCCGCTCCTTCAGCCGCTTCAAAGTAATCATACCGTTCAAACCTGAAGATGCCCGCGAAGATGACCCCGGGGAAGCGTTTAATTGCAGTATTGAAGCTTCTGACCGTTTCATTGTATTCCATTCTGGCTATGCCAATGCGATTCTCTGTTCCCGCCAGCTCGTCGGCCAACTGTCGGAAGTTCTCGTTGGCTTTCAGTTCAGGATAATTTTCAGCGACGACCAGCAATCTTGACAACGCACCGGACAATTCATCGCTCGCATCGGCTTTTTCCTCCATAGAGCCCGCACCGGCCAGCTTTGACCTGGATTCGGCTATGGAAGTAAATATTTCTTCTTCGTGGGCAGCATAACCCTTTACAGTTGCCACAAGGTTCGGGATAAGGTCATTCCTTCTTTGAAGCTGGTTGTCGATTTGGCTTAAAGCCGTCTGAACTTCTTCGTCCTGGGCAACAAGCTTATTATATGTGCCTATCCCCGAAAAAATTAAAATGATGCCAATGACGACAATGGCGATTAATCCAAAAACCACTAAAGAACCCTTTTTCACAGTACATTCACTCCTTCAGTCCATTTCGTGTATTCCTATCATACATCATAACCTTATTGCATTCAAATGATGAATAGAACAAAAACACCGGAAGCAATTGCAACCGGGCTTACGACCAGCAGTCAACTCATTTGATACACATATTAATACGGAGAAAGAAAGCTTTTGTCTTTTTTGAACTTTGCATTTCGTAAAAGAAGTATTTTTCTCTCAATTTTGAACTCACTTTTATGAACCTGAACAGCGCAGGAATGTTGTCTTCGGGATTCAGCACAAAACTGTCTTTCGAAGGGTTTACTGCAAGCCGAATTTGTATCCGGGGAAATCAGTGAATGAAGACATACGAAAACAGCCTGATGCGGAAGGCTGGAGTATAAGAATAATCTGTTTTGTATCCAGCCAAAATATTGATCACGATGGATAAGAATAATTTAGCTACCGCATTGAACCGGTTGATTCCCGTGCTCGCAACTGTAATTGCAATATTCGTTCTTTTTGTTCCGCCAAGGCCGGGTGTTGCCGACCAGGGGGACTTTCAGAGAATGATGGATATTGCTGGCCTTCAGGAAACAGAACGCTCCCTGGCAGAGCCTGAATCCCGCTTTTATCAATATGTTAAGGCTGAATATAACATGACTGCGGTGAACCCGCTTCGTTTTTTGGGATTAGTACCTTCTTCCAGTATGATCTACCCTGTTATGCTGGCAAAGACAATCTGTAAGGTGGCGGGATTGAATCATTTTAATACTGGAATTCTTGCGACAGTATATACTGCGCTTTATATTGCTGCAATCTGGATGTGCCTGTGTTGGACAGGTATTAAGCGGGATCCTGTAAAGCTTTTTGCCATTGCTGCAACGTTGGTTGTCATGATGGATGGCAATTATCTTGTATGGTTCAACAGCCTTTATGGAGAACCGATGATGATCATCGGGCTTTTGTTGTTCTCGGCAGCGGCATTATACACCATAAAGATGAATGCCGCCGGTTTTAAAGGATTTTTACCGCTGATGATATGCTCTTTTCTGTTTCTGGGCTCAAAGCCTCAGTGTATTACAGCGTTGCCATTGGTTATCATCATACTGATTCGAATTTTTTCCATGGGAAAATCCGCTGACCATAAAACCAAAGTGAATTGCCTGCCATTCAGAAATAACAAATCTTCAGGAAGAAGCGGCAACCAAAGTTTGAAACAAACACCTGATCCATTAACGATCAATACCTCCAACACATTGTCAGCGGTTAAAGCCAGTCATTGGAAAAGGGGGTTCGCTTCCTGTTTTCTTAAAGCGGTTCTGCCCGTTGCTCTTTTGTCTGCTTATACCATTGGATTTTATCTGTTGCAAAATAACACCTGCGGTGTGGATACAAAATATAATGCAGTTTTTTATGGCATTCTAAAAAATTCCGAGAACCAGCAAAAAGACCTTGAAACGCTTGGACTGTCGGGTGATCTGGCCGTTGAGGCGGGAAAACATGCATACCTTCCCCGCAATGAATATACCCGGTATGCTCCCTGGTCTGAAATGACTCAAACCGAGTTCAACGAAAAAATCAGTAATTTCAAACTGGTTCGGTTCTATCTTCTCAACCCTCTCAGATTGATAGACGGAATGAAATATACCGCCTCACAAAGCTTCCAAACCGGAACCTTTCTAGGAAAGTACGAGAAGGCCGACATCGCCGAATACACCTACGTCTTCCGCCGGTTCACATTTTGGTCGGATTTTCGCAGCACCGTTTTCCCGAAGAACCTCTGGTTTATTGTGCTGGTTTATCTTGCCGTGTTTCTTGTTTCTGCAATTGAATATCGGCGTCAGGATTGCATATCGCGCCTGCGTACAGAATTGCTTTGGATGATAATGGCTATCGGGATTTTTCAGTTCCCCATGCCTTTTGTCGGGAATGGTGAAGCCGATACAGCCAAACAACTTTTCTTATTTAACTTTACCTTTGACATTCTTGTCATTGTTGCTTGCACATGGGCTTTCAGCAAGATCTTCTTTTCCAACATCGAAGCATGAACAGCGATAAATGATAAGACCTCTGAACTGCTGTGCTTATCTTTATTGTGCTTCTTTCTTTTTTAAGCTGGGAAGCTCGCTAAGAAGCATCCCGCCAAGAATAAGAATACATCCGGCAACCGTAAACAATCCCGGTTTCTCGGTGATTCCCTGACTGTTGGGAATGGTCCATGCAAATATGGCGGCAAATACAGGCTCACAGGTAATTATTAACGCCGTTCGGGTGGGTGTGGTATGTTTTTGCGCAACAGTTTGCACTCCCAAAGCGAAGGCAGTACCGAAAGCCCCGGTCCACAGGATGGTGGTTACCAGTGTGGTATTAACAACAGGCAGCGGAAAACCTTGAAATCCCCATACGGCCGTGTACAGCAATGCGGCTGAAGCCACCTGGATGATGGCGATCAGGATGGGATCCTCCGTAGATGCCGCCTGATCAATAAATATAATCTGGAAAGCAAAACAAACAGCACACAGAAGGGTCATCAAATCGCCCTTATTGAATTGAAATTGAATACCGCCCGAAAGAAAGAACAACCCGGCAGCTGCCAGAAGAACCCCGGCAACAGCTTGCAGCGGAGGCTTTTTCTTCAGGTACAAAGCCGAAATCACCGGAACCAAAACGACATTCAGGCCGGTAATGAACCCGGAGTTGGATGCCGTTGTATATCTCAGCCCCATCACCTGCAGGGCCATCCCTGCAAATACGGTCAAACCCACCAGCACCCCCAGCTTCACGGTTCTTGCATTCATATTTTTGAACCGCTTGAAGAACATCAGACAAAGAATGACCGATGCCAGCAGGAACCGGAGTGACAAATAACCGAATACGGGAGTATAATCCAAGAGGTTCTTCATGAGTATAAATGAAGAACCCCAGACAATCGTAATGCTTAATATGGATAGATCGGCTTTCCAATGCTGTGACATAGAGGCCTCCAAAATGACTTTTTTAAAACACACCTCCTATCATAGCACTATATGACAGGTTATGACAAGAAACCAGTTCTACATTTAAGTTTTCAAAATCCCCACGCGTTACTGTTCACGGGTAGTATCTGAAAACCATCCGCGGTACCCGCTTCGGGTGTTTTGTCTCCTCTGACAACAAAGCACTAACCTCTCTGCACGCATTTAACG
>JAEZBW010000181.1 GCA_023426765.1 Bacillota bacterium | reverse complement strand
AAAGCCCTGGGAGACTTAATGCGGTCAAGCATCAGTGGAGAAGACTTTGTCACCGTAGAGGAAGAAATCCGGAATATCGGTAATTACCTGACCATACAAAAATTCCGCTACGGTGAAAAAGTGACGGTGAATTTTGAGATTGACCCAGCTATCCTGCGGGTGAAAGTTCCGAAGCTGATCCTGCAGCCTGTTGTTGAAAACGCTATTGCTCATGGCATTGAGAAGAAGGTTGGCAACGGCGGTATCGTTATTTCCGGAACGAATTTGGCGGATAAAATTCAGCTTCGGGTGGAGGATAACGGAATTGGCATGGAGGAAGAGCTGGCATCGTCAATCCTGACCGATAATGACCTGAACAAGCCCGACGGCCACACCCATATCGGGCTGAAGAACATTGACCGCCGTATCCGAATGTATTATGGGGAGGAGACCCCCATCACCATCACCAGCAAACCCGGAAAAGGAACAACGGTAACCATTTGTATTCCTAAACAGGAACAAATCGCTCTTTAACCTCGTTCCGCAAAACATTTTAATAAACAGGCACACACTGAATTTACCAGTGTGTGTTTTTTTCTGTTACTGTTCATGCCCAACAGAGTTAACAGGTGATTTGGGTGATTTGTGACGAGCGGAGACCGTTCGGGAAACCGAGCCGGCTCTAAACAACATACTTCGAGGCCCCGCTTCATCCTTATTCACATAAGTTTATATTTTCAAGTTTCTGGTTTATTCTCTCTGATGTGTTTTCGGCAGGGCTTCAATATAATGGAAGCATGGCAGAGCAAAGTAGCCGCCAAATTAAAGGAGGGATAAAGAGCATGAAAAGAATCTCTGTTTTACTTCTTTGTGTGTTGCTTGCAGGCGCATTGGTATTGACCGGCTGTACGGTTCCCGGACCGGCTTCAGGTTCAGGCACCGGAGAAACCGGCAGCGGAACGACAGGTGGAACCACTCCCAGAAAGGAAAAAGCTTCGTTGAAGATAGAGGCATGGGGCATAGAAACAGATCCCAATTCTGTCATCATCAAGGAAGCCGTGGCACTGTATAACGAGAAATACAAGGATACCGCTGAAATCTCGGTTGAGTTTACCGAACAGGAGCAATTCAAAACAAAGATTGCAACGCTGATGGCAGCCAACGATGACCCGGATCTGTTCAATACCTGGGCTGCGGGGTTCTTAAAGCCCTATGTGGAATCAGGAAAGGTTTACAGCCTGAATGAAGCGCTGAAACAGGATCAGGTGTGGAAAAACCGTTATGTCGGCGGGATATTCGGCGGGTTTACCTTTGATGGTGAAATATATGCCGCACCCAACACGCAAACGGTGGTCTGTCTGTTCTACAACAAGGACATTTTCAATCAATACGGCATCAAAGAGCCTAAAACCTTCCAGGATCTGAAGGCGATTTGTGAAACCCTGAATAAAAACGGCATCACACCTTTCGCACTGGGCAACAAAGCGCCGTGGGTGGGTGCAATGTATGCTGAAATCATCGCAAACCGTGTTGGCGGAAGTGAGCCGTTCAATAAGGTTGTTTCCAAAGAGGGAACCTGGCTGGATCCGTCCTTTGTCGATGCAGGTAAGAAGATGTATGAACTGGTGCAGATGAACGCTTTCCCGGAAGGCTTCAACGCGTTGGACAACGATCCGTCCCGTGCTGACTTCCTGGATGGAAAAGCAGCGATGCATGTGATGGGAAGCTGGGCCATTCAGCAGTTGACCAACAGTGAAAGCCCGCTGCAGGGAAAAGTGGATGTTTGTAAATTCCCGTCCATTGAAGGCGGAAAAGGAGATCCGAATGCCTGGCTGGGTCAGCCCGACCAAAGCTTTGCCATCGGTGCAAGCTGTAAGGACAAGGATGCGGCTGTGAATTTCCTGAAGCTGATGTCTGAACCTGAGACCCAGTTGAAGTTTGCAGCGGAAGGGAATCTGCTCGCCACCACAGCGCAGCTGGATCCTGCAAAAGCAAATCCGGTCGCGGTGAAAGTTTCCGACCTGCAGAAGGAAATGACCGAGATGTTCCTGTTCTATGATGTGGCCCTTGGTCCGACAATCGGCAATGAGTTCAATAATGCCATTCAGGCTGTTACAGCCGGAACAACGCCCGAGGAAGCCCTTCAGACCCTGCAGGATTTTACAGACCTGAATCTGGAATAACCGACGAAAAGAGAACGGTCAGGGACATTAAAACCCCTGACCGTTCTATAAAAACAGGCTCAACCTCGAAAAAGCCTTGTTCAAATGAACCCTTGCACTCAATCCCTTTGTATCATCGCAATCAACCAGACTCAATCACAACAGTATACCAATTGCTTTCAGGGAGATGCCAAAATGGAATCGATGCTGAGAAGGAAAAGAACAATCCTGGCTTTTGTATTACCGGCGCTGCTGATTTATATCTGTATTGTTTTAATCCCGATTTTCAATACGGCTTATCACAGCACATTTAAGTGGAATATTCTGGGGGCCAAAAAGTTTATCGGAATCGATAATTTCGTGAATCTTTTTACGAAGGATAAGATATTCCTGAAGGGAATGGCCAATACCTTTTTATTGATGATCGCATCCCTGCTCATCCAGACACCGCTGGCCATCCTGCTCGCAATCGCACTTAGCGGTACGATTAAGGGTAAACGGTATTTCAAGACTGTATTTTTCCTTCCCAACATATTGTCCAGTGTTGCCGTCGGTCTTTTATGGACCTTTATCTATAATCCCGAGTTCGGCATCATCAACAAGGTATTGGAG
>JAEZBW010000018.1 GCA_023426765.1 Bacillota bacterium | reverse complement strand
GTTCTGAAGGCAACCGGGTTTCCTTCTGAATCTCTGAAGGTGATATTCTCATAGGAAGATCCCTTCACAACAGGAGCATTGAACTGAATCTCTATAGGATCCTTCAGCAGAACACCGGTTGCCCAGGATTTTGGTGAAGTTTCCGTAATATACAGCCGGGGGTCCCCTGTTGTAAAGCTGGTGCTGAACTCCAGCTGGGTTGGATTTTCCTCCGTACTGAAGGGCCCCGTCAGGGTGTATACTGTATTGGGCTCAAGCTGCCTCAGAGTGTAGGGTCGATACCGATAGGAATATCCTGTTCCGTCCCTTGGTGCCATCTGTGATTGCAATGCAAAGGTATTTCCCTTGTCATCGGTCAGGGTTAACGGGTACTTGTTTGTACTGATGGGCTCAGAGAAGGTCACATCAATATCCGTTTGATTGACGCTCACATCCGTTTGCCCGTTCGCCGGGTTTATTCTAAGCACCACCGGAGTGGAGTTCCCGTGCGGAGTTCTGAACTGAAGCTTCTTTTCTGTATTGATATTACCGTATTTATCCTGTACAACACCTGTGGGAATGTACAGCGCATAGACCTGTCCCAGGTCCAGGAAGACGGACTCCGGCAACTGTATTTTCAGGGCATCTCCGCTCAGGGTCACGATTGTCGGAACTGTATTTCCGTTTTTATCCCGCAGGAGGATAGAGTCCACTCCTGCTCCAAGGCTAAGTTCAGCGGTGTCGAAGCGGATCTGGGCCGATTGGAACAATACATTCAGGGCCAGATCCTGGGGTGTGGTGGAGATGATTTTGATAACCCGGGCAGGCCTTTTCTCCACAGTAAAGGTCATTTCGAAGGAGACGCTGGGGTTCCCTGCTCCATCGGTAAAGGCACCTTCCGGTATGTTCAGCCGGTATACTCCATCAGCCAGCTCTGTGTAGGAGGTGATGGTCACCGTATCCCCAAGGATTTGTATATGAAGCCTTGCTGCTTCAGGCCCCTCAAGGGTAATGCCATAGGCTTCCATTCCTGAGGACCCCGAAAGGATGCTTTCGCTGAAGGTAATGCTGAGGGTATTGGTATCCCAGGGTACCATAGCATTGTTTTCAGGGGATGCTGCAATGACCTCCGGTGCAATGGTATCCGGCTGCTCAAGGACCACATAGTAGAAATAGAAGGTGTATTGGGCATCCCCTTTAGCAATGGTCACGGTGATCTTTACCGATTGATGCCCCTCACCGTGAGCAGGCCGGTTCACACGGCCATCCTCGGAAATCACTGAGGGTGTGTCCGATACCCAGGTGATCTCTGAACCGTTGGGTCCCGTAACCGGGAAGGAAAGATTCTGGGTCACTGCATTCTTCGACAGATTTGATCCCAGAATATTTAAGCGCAGAACCCAGGAAAAGTCCAGATCCGCTGCCTCCCTGTCATTCATGGGCAAAGCCGTGACAACCACCTCAAAGGTTTTCACTGCAATCGCATCTAAACCCATGGAAAGAGTGGCTGTAAGGGTGATTATTTTATTCCCCCGGGTGTAGGTGGGTCTGGTGACCCTTCCATCAGTGGTAATGATGGCTGTATCGCTGGATTTCCAGGTGATCGAGCTCATATTTTCACCGATATTGGGAAGGCTTAAGTCACCGGTAATACTGCTCAGGTCCGTATTTCCGTTCAGGAAATGTGCTTCGGTCAGCCATAGTCTGTCCGCCTCCACCAGCTCACGGGCACTCATGGGAAGCTTTCTGACGATGATGGTAAAGCTGGTTTCCTGCCTGGCAGAACCCTTTTCCAGAACCGCTGTCAGCCTTACTTCCTGATCCCCGGCGGTATAGGTGGGTCTGGTCACCTTGCCTGTGGCATCAATAACCTCAGGTTTGTCCGATGTCCAGGTGATGGTGATTCCGTCCGTGCCCTGGGCCGGCAGGTGAAGGTTTGCTGTTATATTATCCAGTGCACCGTTGGCATCGGGCAGGTATGGGATCAGCCAGTTCAGGGCAGCTTCCACCGCTTCCTGATCCGTTTGGTCAAGAGCCTTTACCGTCAGGGTAAAGATTTTCTCTTCAATGGCTGCATTTTTCATCAGGGTGGCTTTCAGGGTAACTGTTTTGTCCCCTATGGTATAGGAGGGTCTGGTGACCTTTCCATCGATATCGATAAGCTCTTCATCATCGGACTGCCAGAGGATAGCACTGCCCATGGGGCCGGTGACCGGCAGATCTAAATCTCCGAGAACATTCTCCGCAGAAGTGTTCTCCTTCAGAAGCTGATCCGGGGTCAGGGCTTCTGCGTCAAGAAGAACGATCTCTTCGTCTGTGGGTTCTGCTGCCTTTACTGTAACCGTAAAGGCTCTTGTGACAGAGGTTCCCTTCAGAAGAACAGCTGTCAGAATGAGAGTCTGATCTCCGGTGGTATAGGCTGGCCGGGTTACCGCTCCATCGTTCTTCACGATGGCTGTATTGGCCGAGGTCCAGGTGATGGTGCTTCCATTGGGCCCATCTGTCGGAAGGTATAGATCACCCGTTATCTGATCCATTGCGGTATTATCCTTCATGATGGTGGCAGCAGTCAGCCAGGAATTGTCCGCTGCCAGTCTCTCGGCATCGGTCTGATCCAGTTTGATCACCTTCACCGTAAATGCTTTGGTTGCGGTGATGGTACCTCTGGTCAGGGTCGCCGTCAGGGTAACTGTTTTGTCGCCCTCAGTATAGGATGGGCGTAAAACAAATCCGTTTACAGAGATCACCTCTGTATCGCTGGATTCCCAGGAGATGGCACATCCGTTCAGTCCATCAGCGGGCAGGTAAAGCTCCCCTGTAATATTCTCCAAAGAGCTGTTCTCTTTTAGAATCACCGAAGGGATCAGCCATTCCTTATCCTCATTGATCCTCTCTGCATCGGTCTGCTCCTCTGCTATCACGATGAAGGTGAATTCCCTGGTGATGGAGATTTCATCTTTGCGAATGGTAGCGGTTAAGGTGATATTTTGGTCTGTACCGGTATAGGGCGGCCGGGTAACTCTGCCATCGGCATCCATATAGCCGGGATTTGATGAGGTCCAGGTGATGGTGCTCCCGTATTGCCCCGTCGTGGGCAGTATAATATCTCCGGTGATAAGATCCCTGTGAAGATTCCCGTTGAGCATCCGGTTTACGTTCAGCCAGGATGCATCTGCCTGGACGATCGCTTCATCGGTCTGCCCCAGCGCTTTTACAGTGACATGAAAGGTCTTCGTCGCACCGGCAGAATCCTTAACGATGTTGGCTTCTACTTCGACATTGATATCACCGGCATCATAGTCCGGTCTGGTCACAGTACCATCCCAATTCACCGCAACCATATCGGTGGACCACCAGCCGATGGTGCTCCCGTTGGGGCCGGTGGCTGGCAGGTTTAAATCGGATTGAATATTGCTTAAAGCATCATTCCCATTGAGGATCACCGACTCGGTGAGCCAGTCAGCGTCAGCTTGTGCGATGTCTTGATCCCTCACTTTAATGGTGATGGGGAAGGTCCTGGTAATACGGGTTTTTACCCCTCTTGTCAGAGTTGCCTGCACCTGTACGGTCTGGGGTCCCTGCTCCAGTGTGGGGGGATTCACCTCGCCATTTTCATCCACAAAATCGGTGCTGCTGGATTCCCATCGGATTTCGCTTCCATACCAGGCAATAGCGGGTAAATTGTATTCTGTGATCATGCCTTCCATCAATGCGCTGAGTATATCCTCCTCGGCATCCATCAGGGCCTCTTCAAACAGGTCTGCATCATTGCTGAAAACCCAATCCTCGATCTCACTGATGGTGCCGGCATCGCCCATGGACCCCATAAAACCCCCATAGGCCTGATTTTCCGGGAACATACCGGTAAGATCAATATACATGCTCTCATACCCATAGTCGGAGGTGGGTGAGCGGTACAGAAAATGCAGCAGCTTTTCCACACCATCGTACCCCATCCATACCTGGTAGAAGTCCGATGCTTCATTCTCCACGGAATAATCGTCAATGGACCAATACTGAGGGGCTTCGTTATAAGCACCATTGGTAAAAGGGGCTGCTGACAGATGGCATTGAGTCCAGAAGTCTCCGGCCAGGGTAAAGTCATCCAGTGATGCGAGGTGGATACCACCGTCACTGGAAATGCGTGCCATACCGCCGCCCATTTCCATATAATCCGTTGCAAAGGCAATACTGAAGGACGGAGATATGCTCTCATCCTGAAAGTCACCGGATATCAGTGTGTTGGATAGAGGCTGGAGGGTAAATGTGAACCCGCCAAGAGAACGGTTTTGAGGTACGGCGGGTGATATGACTCTGAAGGAAAAGGCAGTACTGAAGCTCATGTTTTCACTGAAGGCTATCTTCTCCTTCGTAAAGACGCTTTCTCCTGTCCCGGTATCGTCGTCGAACCGCAGAAGATTGCCTGCGATCAGGCTTTCACCGTTGAGCTGCAGATCTTCTGTATTTGAAAAATCACCATATCGGATCTCTGCTGGGGGTGCGCCGCTATCTGCAAAGGCGATGATACCTCCAAGGTTCAGAAATTGTGCCGGAAGACCGGTAAAGAACAATACACAGACAAGAGTAAAACTAATAATTCTTTTACACATTGGCATTTCAGCTCCCCCCAGAAGAGTTCCAGTACTGTTCAGATGTTTTGTTTAGCTTGTATTGTGCACGATGAGGTAACCTAAATGGTGCTGGTGTGAACAGTAGCGAGTTCTCCGTTTACGACATACGCTGAATACTCAGCTATTGAAACCACACACCAAATTGAGCTATAATTGCTTTAAACAAAAAAGGAAACCATAAACGTCTTTGATTTTAGATGACCGTAGTCACTCATCATAATTATACAATATTCGTCATGAACAGTCAATTTATATGGAGATCCTGATGAAAAGAATGAAAATGAACAAGCGAAAACTACAGGCAATAGAAACAAAAAAGAAAATATTTGAAGCCGCCCGGCGGCTCATCAATGAAGATGGCTATGATAATGTCAGTGTGGATGCAATTGTAGAAGCTGCAGCAGTATCCAAAGGTTCTTTTTATGTTCACTTTGAATCCAAAGATGCATTGGCAGCCGAATTAGTGAATGAATATACAAAACTGGCAGACAACAGCTATAAATCCTTTCTATCGACACTTTCCGAACAGAAATCCGTTTTGGAAGTCCTCACGCTGTTGGCGGGAGAAATCGCTGACATTCTTGCTGCGGATATTGGATGCGACAATATGAGGGTGCTCTATAAAGCACATTTATCAAAAACGACAGCCACAATCCCTGCAATCAGCTATACCAGGGTTCTGTATCAATTGATTTCCGAAATATTGGATAAAGGTGTTCGCCAGGGTGAACTAAGAGAGGATATCAGTGTTGATGATCTGTCCCGGCACTTGATTTTGGCGATTCGAGGAATCACTTTTGAATGGTGTATCTGGTACCCCGATTTTGATCTGAAAGGGCAGATCGTGGAACACTTTAAGATATTGCTGTACGGGTTAAAAAAATAAGAAGCGGGGACAAGGATTTTTTCCGCCTTCGCCAGAGCGGCTTTCACATCGATCAGGCCCCAGCCGTATGCTATATCATAACCCGGTTCACCCAGATCTTTGGAGGAATCCTTTAATATCTGCCTGAATTCATCAGGAGTCATATCAGGGTATTCTGAAAGCAAAAAAGCAGCGAAGGATGTCACATACGCAGCGGCATATGAGGTGCCGCTAACTTTTTTAAACTTCTTTTTTTCGGAGGGCGCGGCTACCTCCACATTATCTCCCGGAGCTGAAACAAACACCGAAGCATTCCTCTGGGAGAAGGCCGAAACCTGTCCTTCACCGTTAACAGACCCTACTCCTATGACCGTCTCATATGCTGCGGGATAGAATACCTTTTCAGGCGCGCCTGCATTGCTGTTTCCCACTGCCGAAATGATGATCACACCTTTATTCTCGGCGTAATCAATTGCCTCTTTTAATACCGGGCTTTCCTTATCCATGCCTGAACTTATGTTGATTATCCTGCAGCCATAAAGCTCCACAGCATCAACGATGGCCTTACAC
>JAEZBW010000014.1 GCA_023426765.1 Bacillota bacterium | reverse complement strand
CCGGTTCCTCCGGCGCGGCTCGCCGGTCGCGGATGTCCGCCAGGCGGCGGCTCCGCGAGGGTGACGCCAGGCCGGTGGGCCCCCAGGGGCTCGAACCCTGAACCCGCGGATTAAAAGTCGCTTGTGGTGGCAGTTCGGGTGGCTGGTCAGAGGGCCGAAAGCGGGGCTGACCTGCGGGGATGCCTTCCGATCATTCTCATCGACTAGGGCCCGTTCTCGGCCAGTTGCGGACTAGATGCGGACTAGAAGGCAGCGCCGCGATTCTGTGGCGGCGCGATCACCATTCGCGCCAGGCTACCGCTCAACCCAGGGACGGCCACGCTCCGTCGGGCAGGACTCGTCGTCGAGCACGCAGCCGATGGCGCGGCACGTCGCGTCGTCACACTCGGGGGGAGGATCTCGCCCGGGTTAGGCATGGGGTGGCGCGAGGTTGTGGAGCAGGGACGACTGGTGCAGTGCGGACACGGGTCGAGCCGACGCATCTATGCGCTCAACCACCTGCGGACGAACAGGCGGGGCTCGCTGACGCCCCCGGCGCTCGGCGCCCCGACGGGCTCAAGGAGCGGCTCCATCCGACGTCGGAAGCTGTCCTTGGCCAGCGGGTGGCCGCGCACTGCTTCGTGGCGCCTGCGCGAAGTGCCCTGCATGCGTCCCATGCGGCCAAGCGCCGGTGATGGTCGCGAACTGCGGGGCGCGCGGCCCATGGCGAGCCCCCGCGCCAGGCGCGTCTCCAAACTGAGGGGTCGGGCCCTCGCCTTCGCGTCGTGCCCCGTCGATAGCATCACTGCAGCGTGCGTCTGCCGCTTCGGGGCTTGGAGGATGACGGGTGGCATCACCAGATCAGTTCATCGTCGACAACGAGGACGACGACTGGAAGGCCTTGGAGTATGTCCGCCAGTGGTGCGACATCAGCCGCGCAATCGACATCGCCACTGGTCACTTCGAGATCGGCGCCTTCTTGGCCCTTGACGGCCAGTGGCAGAAGGTCGACAAGATCCGCCTGCTCATCGGCGGGGAGACCAGCCGGCGCACGGCCGACGCGATAGCGGCGGCCCTCGACACCTCGATCCGCGTCGAGCGCCAGGGGGAGGATGGGGACCCGTTCCTTACGGGCGCCGACGCGTTCGTCGACGCGATCCGCTCGGGCAAGATCGAGATCCGCACCTACGGTCACCGCAAGTTCCATGCGAAGGCGTACATAACGCACGGTCGCCTAGACGTCGTCGGTTCAGCGGCGCTCGTGGGCTCGTCGAACTTCACCAAGCCCGGCCTGACTCAGAACGTCGAGCTTAACGTCAAGTTCCAGGGCCCGGAGGTCCGGGAGCTGCAGGAGTGGTACGAGGAGCACTGGCAGGAGTCCGACCCCGTCTCCGAGGAGCTGCTGAGGGTACTGGAACACAACGTTCGGGAGTTCACACCCTTCGAGGTGTACGCCAAGGCGTTGCAGGCACTGACGGCCGACACAGAGGCGCCGGACTCGGCGTGGGAGGAGTCGGAGTCGACGGTCTTCCCGCTGTTGGCCCCGTACCAGCGCGAGGCGTACAACGGCCTCCGGAAGATGGCAAAGGTCTGGAACGGCGGCTTCCTCACCGACGGCGTCGGTCTAGGTAAGACGTTCGTCGGCCTTATGCTCACCGAGTACTACGCCGTCAAGCAGCGCAAGAACGTCCTCATCGTCGCCACCAAGACCGGCAAGGACGCCGTCTGGGATCCCGAGTTGAAGGAACGCCTCCCAAAGCTGTTCGGCACGTTCACGAACGTGAAGGTCATCGCTCACACTGACCTGCAGACTCGCAACGCGCCGGCGCTCGTCGAGCAGTTGCGCGAGCGGGCGGATGTCGTGATCATCGATGAGGCGCACAACTTCCGGAATCACGGTCGCAAGGGCGACGACGACGAGACCCCGAGGTCCCGCTGGTGGAGGATGCTAGAGATCTGCCGCGGCAAGACCGTCTTTTTGCTGACCGCGACCCCGATTAACAACACGTTCTTCGACCTGGTGCACCAGGCAGAGTTCTTCACCGACCAGCAGGACGACTTCTTCGCCTCCATTGGAGTCAACAGCATCAGCCGGTACGTGGCGAAGCTCGAGAAGCCATTCAAGGAAGCCGGACCCGTCGACCTGACTGCGTTCGAGGCCGAGCTGGCCAGTAGCCAGTTGCTGCAGCAGATCATCTACCAGAACAGCCGCAAGTACGCCGTGGCGAGTTCCCTGCTTGCCGACGGTGCAAAGGTGATCTTCCCCGAGACGCAGAACCCTCGTGTGGTGCAGTACAACCTCGGCCTCCACTACAGCCATCTGCTCCACGAGTTGGAGGAGGCGTTCCGCAAACATGCGCCGCTGTTCACGCTGCCCATGTACTACCCGCTTGCGTTCTCGACGAGCGAGGACGTCGACACGATCGCCGAGAACCGGCAGCGCCAGGTGGTTGGCCTGATCCGCACCACGTTCCTCAAGCGCTTTGAGAGCAGCATCGCCGCCTTCGCGGGCTCGTGCCTGGACCTGACTGGCAAGATTCTCCAGTGGCTCGAGGTGAACACGAAGGCCTCACCGCCACACGCAGAGCGTCTCCAGGACTGGCGCACCCGTCACGACGCTCTTCTGCGAGAGATCCAGGAGCGATACCGGGCAGGGATGGCCGAGACCTGGTTGGCGGAGGACGTCGCCGAAGCGGAGTTCGACGAGACGTACGACCTGACGAACGGCGAGTACGACTTCGGGACGATGTTTGACGTCGCGTTCGAGGATCTCGTGCAGCTTGGCCGTCTCCTGGACCGCGTGGCCGACGCGGGTGAGATTGACGACAAGTACGCGCGCCTCCTCCAGCTGATTCACGCAACGAAGAGCAAGGGCCTTGACCCGGCGGTCTTCACTCCGGAGTTTCGCGCGCAGAAAGTAATCATCTTCACCGAGTTCGCTGACACCGCCCGTTATCTCGAGGAGCGGCTGGTCCGCGACGGTGTCGCGGACTTGGACCGTCTCGACGGCACGAGGACGAGCAACCGGTTCCCGATGATCAAGCGATTCGCGCCGTTCTACAACAAGGTCACGCCCGTGGAGCGCGCCGCCCAAGCACCGTTGCGGGTGCTGATCTCCACAGACGTGCTCTCCGAGGGAGTTAACCTCCAGGACAGCGCCCTCATCGTCAACTACGACCTGCACTGGAACCCGGTGCGGCTGATGCAGCGCATCGGCCGCGTCGACCGACGTATGAACGCCGACATCGAGAGGGCCCTGGTCAAGGCAAACCCGTCACTGGGGTCTTCACGCGGGCACATCCAAATCCGAAACTTCCTGCCGCCGGACGACCTGGAGGCCCTCCTGCGGCTCTACGAGCGTGTGCAGAACAAGGTGCTGCGGATCTCCAAGACCCTCGGTATCCCGGGCGGGAAGTTGCTCAGCGAGGACGACATGCTCGACGACGTCAAGGTGATGACGGCCTTCAAGGAGGAATATGAGGGAGACCTGAGCCCGATCGAGGTCCTCCGCCTGAAGTGGCTTGAGCTAACCAAGGCCGACCCCACGCTCGGCGAACACATCGCCCGGCTGCCGGATGGCATCTCGGCCGCCAAGTCCGGTGAGCCGGAGGCGGTGTTCGTGTGCCGCGTCGCCCCAGTCTTGACTCGCGCAAGCGAGGATGAGCCCGACGCCGCGTGGTCCTTGGAGGCCGGTCGGATTCAGTGGGCTGTGCGCACCTCCGGTGGCGACGAGCGTGGGCTGGAAGCTGTCGACCGAGTCATTTCGTGTGACCTGGACACGGCAACTGCTCCCTTCTCCGAACGCGGCACGCTCGCCAAGCGCCTTCGGGACTTCGAGCGCGACGAGACCAGGGCGTACCGCAAGAGCGTCCAGCTGCCGCTCGACGCCCCGCCCCCCAAGACCCTGTGCTGGATGGAGATCCGTTGACCGCCGTCGAAGATCGCTTGCTTAGGTTGCTGAAGGAGGCCCCGAAGTCCGAGCAGCACCTGTACGCGCTCCTGCGCGAAGGGCTCAGGTGGCCCTTCCCTGACGGAATCCAGCTTGACGACGTGTACCTGGAGTGGGAGCCGGCCGAGCTCCACCTGGACCCGGAACGCGTCGCCAGACTAAGCCGCATCCGGCAGGTGGCGCCGCTGACCACGGGACAGACCACCGGCGTGTTCATCCTCGAGTTCGCTAAGGGCAACTTGCCGGTCGGTGCGATCCGCCGCGTTGTCAACCAGCTCGTGCGCAAGAAGCGCGCCACCGCCAATGCCGGGAGCCACCCGACCTGGGCGCTGCACGACCTGATCTTCTTCTGCCGCTCGAACGAGAACCTCCGGGTTCTGCACGTCGTCGCCTTCCGCGAGACCGCAGGCAAGCGCGTCCTGCGAGTGCTGCGTTGGGACGAGGACGTCACTCCGGTGCGTCTCAACCACCTGCTCCATCGTGCTGTGCCGGACCTGTCTTGGAAGCTCGTCGGTCCGGCGATCTCGGTGGATTGGGACGTCTTCGCCGGCTACCGGGAGGGCATCCGCAGCGCGGCCGCGCTTTCGAAGCGGATGGCCGAGGTCGCCCAGGATGTCCGGGACGAGGTCCACTCCCTGTATGAGGTCGAGACCGACGAAGGCCCGATCCGCAAGCTCTACACCGAGGTTCGCGAGCACCTCCTCGCCGGCCTCACGCCCGGACAGTTCGCCGACGTATACGCCCAGACCATGGTGTACGGCCTGCTCACTGCGCGGATCGCGCACCCCGAGCAGTTTCAAGCGGACCAGCCGGTCCTGGCAATGCGGTTCGAGAACCAGTTCCTTGACGCCATCTACGCACGCTTTCGCGACGAGTCGGATGACGTCATCGACGTCGACGAGCTTGGCCTGTCGGAACTCGCCGAGGAGCTTGCCGCCACCGACGTCGACGAGGTGCTGGCAGAGTTTGGCGCCGAGAATCACCGCGACGACCCGGTCGTCTACTTCTATGAGACGTTCCTCAAGGACTACGACCCGACTCAGCGGCTCGCACTCGGTGCGTTCTACACACCGCTCCCCGTCGTGCGGTACATCGTCAAGACCGTTGATGACGCTTTGAAGTCGTTCGGCCTCCGCAACGGTGTGGGCGACACCACGACGTGGGCTGAGTATGTCGCCCAGCGCCCCGACATCGCGATCCCGCGGGGATGCACCCCGGACGCGCCGGTTGTCTCGATGCTCGAGCCTGCGGTTGGAACCGGGACCTTCCTCGTCGAGTGGCTGCGGCGGGGGAAGGCGAACGGTGGAGAACCCGGGCTCGAGGCGGCGCTGGCGCAGGCGTCAGCGCTGGAGATCTCACTCGCTTCCTATGCGGTCAGCCACCTTAAGGTGTCGCTCGAACTGCCCGACGAGCTGCGCGAGCAGTCTCGATTGCCCATCTACCTCGCCGATACGCTCGCGCCCAAGCGGCGAGGGGTCCTCGAGGCCCTCGCCGACCCCGTCAGCGTGGAGGGTCAGCTCGCGGAGCGCGTCAAGTTCGGACAAAGCCACAATGTCGTTATCGGCAACCCGCCGTACGACCGGGATGCCAGCGCTCTCGGCGGGTTCGTGCTGTCACCCCAGAGCGACGGTAGGTCACTCTTCGACGACATCTTGGAGGATGCCAAGAGGCACGTGATCTTCAGCTACACGAAGAGCCTGAACGACCTGTACGTGTACTTCTGGCGTCTGGCGATCTGGAAGGTGTTTGAGGACAACACCGGCCCGGCAGTTGTTTCCATGATCACCTCGTCTTCGTGGTTGGCGGGGAGGGGGTTTCTCGGACTTCGTCGCCTTGTACGCGAGGTCGCGGATGAAATTGCCGTGGTCGACCTTGGCGGCTCCGGCCGGGGCGCGCGCACGGAAGAGAACATCTTCGACATTCAGACACCGGTCGCGGTCGTCACTCTCACGCGGCGCGGCGCAATCAACCGGGGTGCGCCCGCGACGGCGCGCTATGCGCGCATCGGGGGGTCGCGTCAGGAGAAGCTGACGAGCCTTGCAGGGCTCGCGGCAGGCACGGCAGAGATCAGTTGGACCTCGCTCGACGACGCGTGGCATTCGCCCCTGAGTCCGCCAGCAGGAGGCGCCGACTGGCAGGCGTTTGCCGCGGTCGCCGACCTTCTCCCCTGGCAGCAGCCTGGATGCCAGTTCGGACGCACATCGCCGGTCAGCCCAAGTGCCGACACCCTCCGGCGTCGCTGGGAGCGGTTCGTGTCAACGCAGAGTAGTGACGATCGGGCAGCCTGCTTCCAGGCGTCGAGTACGGGGAGAAACATCTTCACCCGAGTCGCTGCGTACAAGAAGCTGGCCGATGAACCGGTTGGGGCGGCGCCGCAGGCCATCGTCCGGTATGGGTATCGCTCGTTTGATCGCCAGTGGGCGTTCGAGGACCCACGCTGGGCGAAGACCGAGAGCCCCTCCCTGTGGTGGTCCGTGACGTCTCGGCAGGTCTTCATGACGTCGATGATGACGAACAAGATGGGCAGCGGACCCGCGGCTACCGTGACGTCTGCCCTACCGGACTTCCACCACTTCCGCGGTTCCTTCGGGGGTAAGGACGTCGTCCCTCTGTATCGGGACGCCGTTGGGACGCCGAACGCCGACCGCGCGCTCCTCGCCACGTTAACGTCGGCGCATCGGGCTGCAGAGCCAGGCTGCGACCCAGTGTCTGTGGAGCGGCTGTTCGCCTACGTGTTCGGCATCCTTGCCGGTGCGGACTACACGGAACGCTTCCGCGATGAGCTCGAGACGCCGGGCCCGCGTGTTCCGCTTAGTGGCGACCCCGGGCTGTTCGCAGCAATGGTGGAGCATGGCAAGCACCTGCTGTGGATCCAGACTTTCGGCGAACGCTTCGCCGAAGGTCGCGGAGATCTTCCGCTCGACGGAATCGTGTGGCGGCCCGAACCGAAGGGACTTCCGGCCGACCGGAGCGGATTCGGATACGACCCGGCCACGGAGACCCTTCGCGTCGCGGACGGAATACTGGCGGGGGTTCCGAAGGATGTCTGGCAGTTCGAGGTCAGCGGCATGCAGGTGGTCCCGAAGTGGCTCGGCTACCGCATGGCGAAGCCGGCTGGGAAGGCGGCCTCGAGCAAGTCTCCGCTCGACAAGATCCGCCCCACGCTGTGGTTGCAGGAGTGGAGCCGGGAGCTCGTTGAGATCGTGGGCGTGCTGCGTGAGACCTGCACCCTCTTGCCCATAGGCGTCGAGGTCTTCGAGCAGATCCTCGCCGGCCCGCTGGTCAGCGCCGACGCACTGCCGCCGGTGCCTGCGAGCTTGCGTCAGCCGCCAGGCGCCCGCGGCTCGACCGACGACTTGTTTGGGATGCTGGGGGAGGACGAGTGACCCTCGAGCCGAGCCTGTCGGTCCACTCATGCCTTGAGCACCTCGCCGCCCGGCTGGACCCTCTGATCGGCGACACGCTCGCTCAGCACCTCGGCGGCCTTCCCTGGACCACCGTGCTGACTGAGCTGGACAAGATGCGCGGAAGGCCGCCCAAGACTTACACCGTGACGGACCTGCAGGCTCAGCTGAGGATGCTGACAGAGCGCCTCGGGAACCTGGGCTTCCCCTTTGACGACAACACCCGCCTGGTCACCACGCTCGGCAGCGAGCTCCGCATCGTGCGCAACCGCTGGGCTCACAACGACGAGCTCACCACGCTCGACGCCTGGCGTGTCCACGACTTCGCGGTGCGGCTCCTAGAACACTTCGGCGACTCGCGCGGCGTCCAGCGCGCGAGCGAACTTCGCGACCAGGCCTTCAACGCGCTAGCGGCTGAGAAGGGTGTTGCCGTCCACGTCGCAGCTCCTGGACTGGAGCCGGAGCCTGTGCCCGCGGTCGGTCGCGTCGTCGACGCCGAGGCGGTGAGCCCCGACCCATCGGTGTTAAGCCGCGCGGAGGCGGGCTTCACGCCGACCATCGGCGCCTCGCGCGGCGCGTTCCAGCCATGGACCGTCGTGCTCATCGGCGACGTGTCGGTACTGGACGACCTGCCGAAGAAGGTCGCCAAGGAGAAGGTCCGCGCCGTCGCCACCGAGATCGCGGAGTTCGAAGGCCCGATCCATCTTGACCGACTGGTCCGCCTCACAGCGGCATCGTTCGGTGTGCAGCGCCTGCGGGCGGTGCGGGAGAAGAAGCTGACCTACCAGCTCCGGCAGACCGGTCTTGTGATCGATGATGACAGGTTCGTTTGGCCCTCCGACCTCGACCCGAAGGCGTGGTCGGAGTTCCGCCCGAACGACTCGGCAGTGGAGCGGTCGTTCATGGAGGTCAGCCCCGTCGAGATTGGGAACGCGGTGCGCTTCATTCGGTCCCAGCGATCTGGTCTCAGCGAGGGGGAGCTTGACGGTGCGGTCCTGCAGACGTTCGGCCGCAAGCGCCGCACCAAGCAGATCGTTGCCCACCTCGCTCGGGCGAAGGCGCTCTCTGGCGCGGCGCCAAGCGAGTGAGGTTGAGGACCATCGTCGTGGTTCGTCGTTGACGCGTCCGCTTCCCGCACTCGGCAGCTCGGGCCTGGGGTCGATGTCCTCATCGCGGCAGTCGTCCTACCTGATCAAGAGTTCAGCCTCGCGGATCACGCGCGCTGCGGCTCGGCGCTCCTCGCGCCCGGTTCGCCCTCGGCGACGAGCGCTGTCCCGGCGGTCGTGGCGCCTGGCCGCGAGAACGAGATCCGGTGTCATCGCTTGGACAAGCAGCAGCACGCCACCGCGGCGCTTGACGAGTGCGTAGCTGCCGACGCTCACGTGCGACTCGGGGAGCCACAGGTCGACGAGGGCGCCGGTGCGAACGTCGACGGCGTCGGCGCGCTCCCCGGCCGGGGTGGACCAGGCCGTGAGCAAGATGCAGAGCAAGGCGTGATCGGGGAGCCCGGAGCGGACGCGCAAGTCTTGCAGGCGCTCGAAGGCTCGGCGGTCGCGAGCCGGCTGGATTGCTGCGCGGATCGCTGACGCCGCGAGCCACACGACCGCTGCGATCAGGGAAGCCAGCAATCCGAGCGAAGGAGCGCCGTCGGCGACGAGCCGACCGACCCCAGGCGGCAGCAAGGCGGGCGTAATCACCACCATCGCGAGCAACGCGAGAGGCGCCGTCACCGCTCGCCCCCATCGGGCAAGCTCGCGAAGGATCAGCCTCGTCATGTCGTCACCGTCCCACCGCGCTCTGACGCTCGAGGCCTGGCGCGGGCGTCATACGTCTCGCGGGTCGCTGGGCCACCGGGCTGGCGCCCGCCTGGACCGGCATGCACGCGGCGGCCATCGCCAGCGCGTCGGCTTGCTGTCGATCGCTCACGACCTCGGCGCCGAGTGCGCTCACCGCATCGGTCACGCCGTAGCGGTCGCGGTAGGCGGCGACCGTCCGCGCGCTCCGTTCCCACCGGGAGCGTCCCCTTGCATCGACGGGAGTCGGACCGAGCTCCCTGAGCCACCGCGCGTCAGCGGCCCGTGCTCGGTCGACGACGAGGCCGGCGCGTTCGTCGATCAACCGCTCGCGCGCCGTGAGCGCATCCGCCATCTCCTTATCGGGCACGCGCGACGCAGCCGCGATCAGTCCGCCCACGAGCCGCGGAGGGCGCCCACGGCCCGACTCGATGCTCGTCGTGGTCCATCGGGCGATGCGCTCGTGCACCACCGACGCGATGTCGACGGCCCGAACGCTTGCCCGGTCGGCGAGCGCGGGCACGGCATCGTCGACGTTCAGGCCGTACGCCTCTGCCCGGCGCAGCGCAGTCGTCAGGGCGCCGAATGCCGGCGACGCCTCGATCGCCCGCACTTGATCGGACGTGAGGCCCGACCGCGCGAGCAGCGCCGTCCAGTGCGGAGCCTCGGCCAGGTGCGCGATGGTCTCGTACTCGGCGGCGAGAGTCCGGATGGAGCCGACCGCCTCCGCCTCCTCGAACCGGACCTCGTGGGCGGACGTGGCAGCGCCGACGTGGCTCAGCACTGCGGTGAGGACTCCGCGGCTGCTCGGGGTGACGTCGGCGAAGCCCTGCAGCGGTTCGGGGACGACGTCGGTGCAGACGTAGGCCCGGTTCGACTGACGCGCCCGCGTGAGGGCGACGTAGAGCACCTCGCGCGTCATCGACGCTCCGCTGATGACCGCGTGGGCGGTGTCGACGGTCGCGCCCTGCGCTCGGAAGGCGGTGGTCGCGTAGCCGAGCTCGACGTGCTCGGCGGTGTAGGTCGCAGGCAGGACGACGGCGGGTCCACCCACGTAGCGTCGAACGGCGAGGGCGCCGTCGTCGTGGCGGCCGACGACGGTCCAGGTGTCGCCGTTCTTGACCCAGCCCTCGCCGACGCCGAGGCGGCGGTCGTTGCGTCGGGTGACGATCCGGTCGCCGACGCCGGCCACGAGGCCGTCGTGCAGGACGGCCCCGTTCGGCTCGACGGCGCCGGCGACGACGAGCTCGGCACGGGCGCGCTCGTTGAGCGATCGGACAGTGTCGCGGTCGCCGGCGATGAGCAGGGACCGCAGCCCGGCTCGCTCGTCGGCGGCCCACGCAAGGTACGCGGCGTCGACCATTGCTGGGTGGTCCCCGGCGCGGAGGCGGTGGTGCGCGTCGTAGTCGTCGAGGCACGTCGGGTCGCCCACCCGCAGCCGGGTCGAGGCGTCGCGCTCCCAGGCGTGGGCGAAGCGGCGTGCGGCGCCGAGTTCGGGCACGCCGGGGCCGCGGTCCCGAGTGAGCAGGCCGAACGCCCCGCCGGCGTCGATCGCAGAGAGCTGCGCCCAGTCGCCGACGAGCAACAGCTTGCCGCCCGCCTCGCCGACACACGCGGCGATCCGGTCCATCGGCAGCGTCCCGGCGAGAGACGCCTCGTCGAGGATCACTAGCTGGCCCGGGTGGAACCGCCACCGCTCGACC
Organism: Bacillota bacterium; assembly: GCA_023426765.1. GTDB lineage: Bacteria > Bacillota > Clostridia > DSM-8532 > DSM-8532 > JAAYJG01. Next base: position 1,940 of record JAEZBW010000014.1, on the reverse strand, counting down.
TGGGCGGTGAGCCGCGCCACGTGGTCGGCGAGAGTGCCGGCGGTCGCGGCGTCGGGCGCCGCGTGCAGGGCGGCGCGGGCGCGGTCGATGCGGTGCAGGCGGTCGGGTTCCGCGTCGTGCTCGACGAGCCACTTCGCCGTGTTCTCGCAGCCGATGCCGAGGCTCTGCGCCAGGACGTCGGCCGCGGCGGCGGACGGCGCGAGCCCGACGACCGAGCCGGGTCCGTGCTCCGACTCCCACGCGGCGCGCAGGGCTGCCAGGGCGTGGGTCTTGCCCGACCCGGCCGCGCCGACGAGGACGTCGACCACGCGCCCCGACGTGGCGATCACGGCGACGGCGTCGGCCTGGTCGTCGAACAGCGTGCCGTGCGCCGGTGCTGGCGCGGTGGCGAGCGCGGGACCGTTGCGGTCTCGGCCCGCGGCCAGGAGCCGAGCCTCGGCGTCCAGCAACCGCTGGGAGGTGTAGCGCTCGCTGCCGTGCGGGCGGAACGCGGGGCCGCCGTCCTGCCGGCGCAGGGCGCTGGGGACGGGCGCCACCTCGGGCGGGGTGAGCAGGACCGAGCGTCGCGTGACCTCGTCGGCAACCACCGCGGTGGCCGCGTCGCGCCCGTCGGGCGTGGGGAAGCGGTGGGCCTTCAGGGCGCGCGACACCTCGGCGTCGACGTTCCAGCGCGTCCACGTGGAGCGCTTGCCCGAGAGCGCGGCGACGACTGCCTCGGCGGTGTCGGCCACGAGAGCGTCTGGCCGCTCGGGTGCCGCGGGCTCCGCCGATCGCGTCACCGAGAGCGTGTTTGCGGCCCACGCGGCGGGGTTCGCGCCCAGGGCATCGGCGGCCCGTTTGTGCCACTGGGACGTGAGGTCTTCGAGCGAGTGGACAGCCTTCGCGTCGCGGGTGGCGAGCGTCGCCTGCTGTCGAAGGCGGAGGACGGTCACGGCGTCGGGCCGCCTGCCTGCCGCCTCGACGTGAGTCTCGATGAGACGGTCCGTCTCGGCGTCGATCGCGGCCGAGCGGCGGGAGAACGCGGCGACGAGCTCGGGCGGGACCGCGGCCAGCTGGTACGCGGGATTGCGTCCCGGCCCGCGCTCGCGGTACTCCCAACCGAGCCCCAGGCGGGTCGTGATGTGGTCGGCGAGGAGTGCGTCGTACCGCTCCGACATCGCGACCACGGACTTCAGCGCCGCGCGGGAGTCGAGGGTCCGCCACCTGCCGTCGGGCCCCTGCACGCGGTTGGCGATGACCACGTGGGTGTGCAGGTTCGGGTCGTTCGCACGGGAGTCCCAGTGGTCGAACGCCGCCGCGATCACGCCGCGGACGTCGACCTGCGCGACGCCGTTGGTGCCGATCCGGGTCTTGGCGACGTCGCGCTCGATGAGGGCGACGACGTCGGCGATCGCCTGACGGTGGCAGGAGTAGATGACCTCCCGGGTGGACGGGTCGGCGAGAGCCCAGAGCACGGAGACCGACTTCTCGGCCGTGAAGGTGAAGTCGAACCCGGCGACCGGGCGCCGAGGGTCGCCGTCGGGGTAGACGTGCGGCGACCGCCCTAGCGCGGTCCCGGTGGCCGGGTCCTCGCCGTTGGCGAAGAGCCGCTCCATCTGGACCGGGGTGACGAACGAGCCCTCGGGGATGCCGCGGCCGTCGGCGAGCCCTGCCAGCCCGGTGCCCAGCCAGGTTCCGGGTGGCGTGCCGTGCGCGGAGTAGTACCGCGTCATCGGCGAGCCTGCGGCGGGCCGACCGTGGTCCTTGGTGACCGAGTCGAGCAGGTACGTGTACGACTGCCCGGCGTACCGGACGCACGCGCTCATCACGCCGCGCTGCCGATGCTCTCGGCCCGGGCCTTCGCCGTTCGTGCTCGCGCGGCGCGCTGGCGGCACGCGTCCGAGCAGTACCGCGCCGAGGCGCGAGCGTGGGGCCGGAGACGACGGCGGCACACCTGGCAT
>JAEZBW010000608.1 GCA_023426765.1 Bacillota bacterium | reverse complement strand
TGCTATGCCTCTCGGCAGTACCTATGCTCAAAGATTTTATGAAATGTTCCGGTGTCTTGTTTATGAAGGACAGCATACAGCAGTACAGCGTATAGAGCTTTCAGACTTACGTAATAGATTGGAGATGCCGGATAAGAAATATCAAAATTTTCATTTATTTAAGCTTAGAGTTTTAGAAGTAGCTGAACGTGAAATTAATCAAAAAACTGATATTTATATCAGTTTTAAAGAGATACGCCGAAAAGGGCAAGGAAGGGCTGTTATAGCTCTTATGGTTTCGGTTATTTTGAAAAAAGATATGGTTCACGAGTGGGATCGCTTCATGCTCTGGCAAAAGGATGATCTCTTAGAAAAAATTTATTATTTAGTTGAACGCTCAAAAGGCCAAAAACTCCAATTAGATAGGCTCGAAAAGTATTCCCATGAAAGTATTGCACGACTTACCTATGAAATAAATGAAGGGAAAATAGATCTGCTTAAGATAAACAACCACCAGGGATTTATTGAATGGCAGCTCGATAAGTGGCAAACTGAAATGGGAATGAATCAAATCTCACTAGAGGAAAAACCGGAAGAAGACTAATACAGAGCGATAGGCTTTAGCTTAATGCTCTGTATTAGTACCGCAGAGGAAAGGTATGGAAAACCATTTGCGGGGTTTTCCATGTTAAAGAAGAAGGGGGATTTTTGTACATGAAAACAGTCTCCGAGATAGCTAAAGAAATTGGGGTTACACCCCAGGCGGTCTATAAACGGTTAAACAACCAGTTGAAAACCAGTTTAAAGGCACATTTACATAAAGGTTTAAAGGGTGAAACGCTCATAGATGATGATGGTGAGCAGATTATAAAAGAGGCCTTTAAACCGGTTGTTAAACCGTTGAATGAAACAAGTCCAACAACCGTTGATAAACAGTTTATAAACAGTTTAATAGATCAGTTGAAAGTAAAAGACCAACAATTACAGGAAAAAGATGAACAGATTCGGCAGCTCATACAGGTAAACCAAACTAATCAAATGGTACTTCTTCAAGCCCAAAAACAAATAGCTGCTACCGAAGAAAAAAATGAAATGTTATTTAATGCTTTTACAGAAGAATCGGCTGCAGCTCCGAAAAGGAGTTTATGGGCAAAAATATTTAAAAAGGAGCGTTGAAAATAATGGATTATAAAAAGGATTCGATACGATTTGAAGCAACATATAAGCTGGACGGTAAACCTGAATTAGAATATGTTACTAAGTCCGAAGAGGACAAGGCTATTGATTTCGTAAGGTGGAATCAGGCTATGGAAGGTTTTGAAATGACTCCGGAAAGTGAAGAGGATTGCCGGCGAATTTTCAGAGGCGAAATTACAGCTGATGAAGCTATTAAAAAGGCGCTGAAAAGACACGGTTTTGATAGCGATAAATGAACCCTTTTTAGTACCATAAACTGTACCACTTTTAGAACCTAAATTAGTACCACTATTTGAACCATTTCAAAGCGCTTATTTTCTAGGGCTGTACGGATATGGTGAACCGTTATTTGTACCATAATATGAACCCTTTTTTGTAATACAGCTTTACGCTGCAGCTCCGGATCGGCCAGCCGGTGATTGTATTACTTTTTACTAAGAAAATAAAAAAGCAGGATTAAGTCCTGCTTTTTATTACAATTCGCTCTCCTGGTGGCGAAACACCAACCGCCTTTTACCCTGCCGTTGCGATCCTGACAGCCTACTGTTTTTTAGTTGCTTAACAGTAGCGCAACCTCACTTTTTTAGATGGCTTTTGAGAAAACATCGAATTAATTATATTAATTATATCATAATAGCCTTTTCAATACTATACTAGCCCTATTATCAAGCACAACACTTTAATGTACACTCTCTAATATTTTAACCCTTCGGCCTCTTAAAAATTAAAAATAAAGCGAAATAGGGCGGTATCACTTTTTATATCAGTTAATTGTGGCAAAACACCACGAACATAATTTTATTATACCTTTCAAAAAACAGTTTGTAGATTAATTGAAGGATTAGCGTTTCTAATTTTGTCCCTTTTTTATATAGTTTTATCCTTCTTCCCCATTAAAAATGTGATCCCAAAAGTGGGACCATAAAAGTAAAAATGGGATCACTAATAAAACATTTATTATTGCGGTTTTGCAGGCTTTGCCTGTCAAATGTGGGACTGCCTTATCCTGCCTTTGACCCTTACCCTTTAACTTTGCCTTTGACCCTTACCCTTTAACTTTGTCAACTTTACCCTTATAAATCTACCGGTGGTAGACCAGAAGTGTGATATAATATCCTGGTGGGGTGAATAGTATGGACGATAAGATTTTTGACTTACTTGAAAAAATGTATGCTGATCTGAAAAACGAAATAAAGTCTGTAAAAGCCGAGGTTCAGACTGTAGGGAATCAGGTAGCCAAACTTGAAAATACTCTTACTCCTAAAGTTGAATCTCTCTTTGATGGATATAAGCAGTTGGCCGAAGGTCAGAAAGAAATAAAGAACCAGATCCAGGATCTTAAATCAAAGGTTTCTAATCAAGAGGTTGAAATAACTGTCCTTAAGGGTGGTAAACAGGCTGCCAGATAAACTATTGAATAGATTTGGTGATATTAGCCATGATTTTTGCTTATATTTTAATTGGAGCCTTTTGTGTATGTTTGTTTGGATCAATTGGTCTTGGTTTTATATTAGAGTTATGGGAGATTTTTAAAATTTTCTATACTCGATTAAAGAATGAATTAAACTACTTATTATGGTTTAGAAATCAAGAAATAAACTTTCGAGAGGACACTTCTTTAAATGGATACCCTGTTGATTGGATCTATCGTAGAATATATACTTATCGTCAACAAAAAGGTCTCTGTGCCTGTTGTGGCCGTAAAATAGGTAAGTTATTGCTTTGGAATGAAACCCCTTTATTAAAGCATGTTCATTTACACCACAAATTACCACTTTCTCAGGGAGGAAAACATAATTTAGATA
>JAEZBW010000605.1 GCA_023426765.1 Bacillota bacterium | reverse complement strand
TCGAAAACGGTGTAAGACTGATCCCCCTTCCCGGGTTATCTTCCTTTCGAAGATATATCGTCACCATCCCCGAGGGAGCCCTTATGGATGAGAGCGGTACTGTAAACAGCTCCTATCAGCTGACCTTTACAACAAAAACCGTGTTGGACATCAGTCTTTCAAACCTGTACATCCCCAACCGGGGGCTGGTGAACAAGATGCTCTTCTTCCATACCGCGGATGTGGAAACCCTTGCCCGGTGGAACGATTGCCGGATTGTGTCCTTCCAGTGGAAAATCGATGATGAGGTGGTCAGCAGCAAAAATGCTTTTTACTACAGCTTTCAAACAGCCGGTGACCACCCTCTGGAGCTTACCCTTCAGGATAGCATCGGGAATACCTATGTCATCGAAGAAACGGTGGAGATTCAGGATTTGTCCGAGGTACAGATGTCTCTCGTCAGTCATGATGATCTGCCGGCGATCCTTTCGGTGATGAAGGATGGAACAGTATTGGGATCAAACAAGTATCAGCTGAAACTGGTGCAGGACGGGATGTTTGTCTTTGGAGAAGGTATAGGCGTAACCCTTTACCGGGAGGGCGTCAGACAGCGAACCTACAGCAGAATCCAGGCGAATATGGGGGATGCTTTTTATACCTTTACGTTTATTCCCCAGTATGGGGATTTTGGGACCTATGAGCTGGAGTTTACCTATGTTGGTCTTTCCGGGCAGCAGGTGATCCGGGTACCGGTGACCGTCTACTCACAGGAAGCGGCATATATCAAAGAGTTCAGATTTCAGCTCTATGACACCTATCCCAGCAAGCAGATCTTCGAGGAAGCCAATTCTCTCGAGGTCACCATGAACGGCAGAAGGATGACCGCAGCAAAGAAATGGTTCGACGATATCAACGGGTATGCCTATGCTATTTCAAAACAGAGTCTCCTTGCCAACACTTATTATGAAGTTCAGATCACCTCATGGAATCTGAATAGTATCAGCAGGAACATATATACCGGGAAGGACGGTGCTGCTCCGCTTGTGATCCTGGGCACATCCATCCGTCCGGGAACGGTTTCGGTGAGCATTAACGAAGAGGAATGCTCCATCAAAGAACCTCTGAACAGGCTCTATTTCGAAGGAGTATCCGCGAAGCTGGTACTGAATGTGGAAACCGACTGGATGGGCCTCGGTTCAGGCGGATATTATGAGATCAAAACCAATAACAATCGGTTCAGCCAGAAGCTGAAGGCAGACGGTAATAACAAACAGAAAATCACCATTGACCCCGGTCTGAACATGAAGGCGGGAGAGTATCTGATCATCCGTGCCGTCAATCAGTACGGTGTCGCTTCCGGATGGCAGTACTGCCCCTATTTCAATATTGTCACCCAACCCAGCTTTTTGGGCAAAAAACTGCCTGTTTCAGTTCAGGGTGGGGAGTATGCCATCAGCTGGCCCACGGTTTTTGACGGTGTGACGGGCGGAAAGATCGGTGCCCTGGATGGCATTCCTGTCATTGGTGGTGGGAATTTCGGGATCGGCAGCGGTATGCCCAGTTTCGAGGGAGGAATCCTTGGGGATTATTACGTTAATCCGGAGGTGGAGCTATCCTTTGGAGCCAGTGGGGGCTATGGGGAGGAAAAAAGAAAGACCTCACCCACGAAGCTGAAAAAGCTGAAGAAGGTTACAGCAGTGGGCTATAATTTCGAGCTGGAGGTTGAAGGCGCCTTCCGTCTTTTCTGGAAAAACGATACAAAGGAATGGGATCTCTATAGCTACTATATTGCCATCGCCGGAGATCTGTCAAAGCGATGGTCCCAGGAATATAAAAAGCTGGGTGTTGGCTTTGAAGCAGGTGTGGGTATCGGCGGAAGAGCATATGGTATGTTGAAGATGGAAGACGATGCGTACAGCGGGTATATCGGTTTTGAGCCATATGCCTTCCTGGATGTGGATGGAGAATTCGCCGTCGCCGCAGTAAAGGGCTATCTGGAAGCGAGTGTTCCGGCATATATCTACTTCCCCTCCTTCTACATCACCGCGGGGCTCCATGTGGATCTGGATATTAAGGCCAGAGCCCTGCTGTGGACGAAAACTCTGTATAAAAAACGCCTGGTAAACGTCAACTGGAATAGCGGAGATGTGAAGCGATCCATGATGGCCATGGCCAATCCGGTACAGGCCTATACCGATGCTGCAAGCTCCGGCCTTGAGCTGATGCCCAGGGATTATGGCGCAAGGCAGTCGGTATGGCTGGGGGGTGAAACATCAAGCCTGCTTCCCGTCAATACCCTTGCTTCCGTTAAAGCAGCACCCTTTATGGTGGATGAAGCTATGCCGGAACAAAACCCGGAGCTCAACAGCTTAATGGAAAATATCTATCCTGAAGCGGAAACCCAACTCCTTTTAAAAGGGAATGAAGGCTGGCTGGTGTGGACCGATGATAACCCGGACAGGGATACGGTAAACCGGACTCAGCTTCGCTATTCCGTCAACAAGAACGGAGCATGGCAGCAGCCTGAATGGCTGGAGGATGATACAACCGCAGACTTCACACCTTCTATGGCCTCTGTGGATGGCGGGGTTTTAATGGCATGGCATAATATCAACAGGGTCATCACGGAAGAGGAAGGCCTTGACGAAATGCTGAAGAGCTCGGAGATCAGTGTCACGAAGGAGGTTCTCACATCAGAGGGGAACAGACCTCAAGTTCAGCAGCTGACAGAGGATGAGTTTGTCGATTATTCCCCCGTCCTCGCCTCCAATGGGTCAGAGGCCCTCCTGGTATGGCTGAAGGCAGAGGAAATGAGCCTGACCATGGATGAGGATGAGGATATGGCTTCCGGAAAGGGCAACAGCCTGTATTATGCGGCCTGGAGTGAGGGAGAGTGGAGCGAGCCTGCAGCAGTAGGCAGCAGCGAGGCCACGGTACTTCATGTCAGCCTGACGATGGAAGGTGATGAGGGGCTGCTGCTGTACACCATGGATCCGGATAATGACCTGAATGGGACTGAAGATCAGGAAGTGTATGCCAGAGTTTATAATGGCAATGCATGGAGTGATGCAATACAGCTCACCTCCAATACGGTGATGGATTCCGCACCGAAGGCGGTTTATATCAATAACCAGTGGTTCATCACCTGGCTGCAGGAAGGGAAGGTCCAATACAGAACGGGGATCCATGGTGAAACAGA
>JAEZBW010000637.1 GCA_023426765.1 Bacillota bacterium | reverse complement strand
CGCAAATTGCGACCTTAAAAACTGCCATTCTTCATCTGAAAGCATGAACATAAAATCATCGGGAAAGCGCTCTATATTTCGCTTTACCGCCTCATTAAGCCGCTTAACCTCAACGCCATAGAGCTTTGCAAGGTCAGAGTCAATCATAACCTTTGCGTCTCTGAGCTCGTAAATCAAATTTTCAATAATTAATAAATTGTCCGTCATGTCAATCTCCAGGGCAATTATAGCATATCGCTCGAGCTTTGTGGGGTATTTAACAAACGTTTATAAAAACTTGTAAAGAATCAATCTGACTGATAATCTACACATCTTAACCAAGCTGTGCGAGAGCCATTCAGGTTATCTTAAAAGTCTGGAACGAGACATCGTCATGATATTATATTTTGAAGAAAGACCCTCTCTGAGTGAGCAATTGGCACTTAGTGGAACAATGACAAAGCACGCAACTGTTTGAGCAAAGCGAGTTTGCGTGCTTCGGTTGAACTTAGTGAAAATTAGTGAACGAAGAGCGAGGTCGAGGTTTTTGTGTCTCTTTTATAAAAAAGAGACCTATGTCCGAGTAGGACCCTGCGGAGCAAATGTATATAAAAATAAGCAGAATAGAGGGTTTCGGGAGATTATCACATCAATCTGACTGATAATCTAGGCATCTTAACTAATCTCACACAGAAGGCGGATGCCGTCACATTAAAAAAAGCCGAATGGCGTCACATTAAAAAAGGAGGGGAATTGCCCATAAAATTTCTCAGACTGCAAATTCGCCCGAAAGATGGCATCCTCGAAAACATAAGCTACCTTCCGCAGGTCTTTGAGCTTGTCAGGGAGTACAAAAACAGGATATTCGACGACTATTTCACCGCTCAGTCAAGCTCGGTGACAGATGCCATAATTTCTTTGATAGAAGCGACTTCCCCTTATTTTTGGCTGATAACAATGCGAAACGGCGAGATGATAGGGTTTGTTTACCTGGACGAATGGACAGGAAGCTGTCAGAGTCCTTATAGCGCAAGTGTGACAACGTGTATAGCCAGACCTTACTGGGGCAAATACACACGATTTGCAGGCAAGCGCTTTGTAAAATACGCTTTTAGGCGATATAAGCTAAAGAAATTAAAGGCACAAGTCTATTCAAGCAACAAAAGTGCGGTCACATTGCTTAAGCGGCTTGGGTTTACATACGAATGCACCCTTAAAAGAGAGACTATAGTGAACTTTCGGCCAGTCGACATGGACGTATACAGCATTATCAAGACATAAAGAAATGCGGATAATAATGAAAACATTATTGACCCGCAATTATTTTACACTAGCCGAAACATTAATAACAAGTTAATTATACACCGTGGAAAATATATAGTATATAAAATAATAAGAAATGTAACGATGAATAATCTGACGAATCAACAAAGAGCCTTTGTGCGAGAATACGTAAGGACTTTGGACATAAAACAAGCGGCGCAAAAAGCCGGATATTCCAGAAAAAGGCTCGGGCAGTATGGTAAAGAATTACTTAAAAAACCCTTTATCAGAGCGGCTATCGAGGAATATATTAATGAGCAAATCGAGTCGCTGCAAGTGAATAAGGCATATATTATTGCAAGATTGCTTAAAATCATCGAATTTTCGCTTGAACGTGAAGACATACTGGATAAAGACGGAAACAAAACCGGCAAAACTAAGATTCGGGATTCTCAATCGTCTTTAAGGGCGCTGGATTACCTCGCCAAACAAATCGGAATCGAGCTTGAAACCATAGTAAACCCCACGATACAAGAGCCAAAAATCACTATTATCGACAATCTTGACGAAAATAAAATTTAAAACCTAATATACCCAAGGCTCATGGACTATTTTTCCGTAATCATTACCGTCGATATAAACTTCATCCGCAGGATCAAGATGGATTTCAGCGTAGTTGTCGCCGATAATGTGGACATAGTCACGCTTTACCTTGTTGGTTTTTTCGGGGTGGATTTTGTCGATTTGCGAACAGTCGATTTTGCCGTAAACATCGCCTTTAATATAGACGGAAGAACCGCAGGTCTTGAGCCATGGCTCGACTTCGGCGCCAACACCCTTGCTTGTTGAGGGTTTTTTCTTATCAATTTCAGGTATTTTGTAGAATGGGCTGAATTTGCAGTCGATAAAAGTCGCTTTTGCGCCTTTGGCCTTCAAATCCACCGATTTAACCGTGCCGCCGACTATTTCCAGTCTGTGCGGGTTGTAATTTTTGTTTGTTATGACAAGATCCTTGCCGTTGCGAATCGAAATCGTCTCCTCACAGCCATCTTCGTTGTAATCAATAGTATCAACCGTAATATTTTTACTGCGGCTGTCAATCGTGGTTGATTCGATTTTGTAAGCCGTTGTCTTGATTAAAGGCGGATTATACGTGCGTATCGGTTGAATTCTCATTAATTTCCCCTTTCAAAATTTGATGCAATAATATAAAATTTCGAAAAAATAAAATTTGTTATTCAAGGCGTTAATTTATGATAAATATTATAAAACACCTGATACAAAAGGGACACAGGGTTAACAAAAGTTAACAAATCAGTAAATACAAGCATATAAAGATTAATGAGCGGGAAAACGCTGTAATCATCTTTGAAATGGGCTTTGTGTAAAAATATTGTCTTAGAAAATTGATATGAGTCGCAATCAGGCAGCTGCAGCACTAATCTTACTGATAATCTAGGCATCTTAATCAATCTTGCACAGAAGGCAGATGCCGTCATGTTAAAAAGCATGTAATGGTGCGTAATCAAACCGTTACAGCACCAATCTTACTGATAAACTATACATCTTAACTAATCTCACACAGAAGCTGGATAGCGTCACATTAAAAAAAGGCGGATGGCGTCTTTATTAAAAAAAAAAAGGAAAAATTATGGAACTGGAAATCACCAAAGAATCGCATGAAATAAGCCTAAACAACGATGAAGAAAAACAGACCGCAATAAAAATAGTCGAACACTATGACAGGCTGGAAAACGCTCGAAGTCAACAGTTACAGGATATTCAAACAATGAGGAGCGAGATTTACTCAAAAAATATCAATCAAAAATCAGGCTGGAACGAGCAAGTTAACCTTCCTGATATCTATGAAACAGCACAGACATTGAAATCGCACCTTATAGAAAATCTGTATTCGCATCCTGAAGGGATGTTTGACGTAAGCGGAGCAACGCCTGAATCAGCAAAATTTGCAGCTGAGCAAAAGGCCATGCTCGTCGATGCATTTGAAAAAATGGGGTTTGAAAATGAAGTCGAAAAACTTGTCGAAAGTATTGTTGAAGCAGGCGAAGCGACCATGTTTGTCGGCTGGAGCACCAAAATTAAAGAAATCAGAAGAAAAAAGACTACAAAAGAGTTTGAAGCAGATAATACAAGCCCTTACACAGTTGACACAAGAGTTATATACGAC
>JAEZBW010000558.1 GCA_023426765.1 Bacillota bacterium | reverse complement strand
GGCCACGCTCGTCAACAAAGGCAGCACAGTGGGTTCGATGAAGGATATACACATCTGGACTGCAAAGTAAGTGGCGAGCAGGAGATAGCCGGCCAGGCCCAGCCAACCAGCCTCTTCCACCTGCCTGGCGTACAGTCCCGTGATACCCAACAGGCCAAAGATCGACATCACCGTCATAAGGGAGGTGATCAACACAAACGAACTGGTGTTGACGGATGAAAGAACCTCCGGGGGGCGGATCGGTAGAATGGCTGCGAATATGACGCCTGCCACCACAGCGGATAATCCTGATGCGCGGATGAGGTTCGGGACGGTTACCTTCATTTTGCGCTCCTTGACGTGATCTCACCTTTTGTGTTCATCCATTTGTCTCCTTCATAATTTAAGGTCTTAACGCTGGGATTTTTGCCTGTCAATCTCAGCGGTGATCGCGGTGGGTTTGAAGCCTTTGACAGTGAGGTAAACACCCAGCGCAATCTCAAACAGCGCGATGGGGATAACCCCGAATGTGGTCAGGGTCAGCGCCGGCCCGGTGACGCCGAACATGTGGAGAATGGTGTTCGCGGCGAGCACGGGCGCGCCAATGAAGGCCAGCACGGGAAGGATCCGCGGCACAAGGCGCGATTGGTAGAGCAATACGCCCAGCAGCAGGTCGTCCACGACAGGCATAACCGCCTGCCCCAGGTGGAACCAGTCCGATAGGGCGATCAGCGCGCGGCCGGTCACCAATCCTTCTGCTCCAACCCCCGACTTCCGTAAGGTCACCATTGTCAGCAGGCTAACCACGCCGCCGAAGATAGTGGCGGCTTCGAGGATGCGCGAGCCAATCAAGCCCAGCGCGAGGCTTTCATTCTGGCGCTTGAGCGCCGGGAACAGCACGACGGCGGTGGCGATGCCGGCCAGCGCCACGGTGATCTCCAGGATGCCGCCGGTGATGACGCCCGTATCCGGGCCAGGTCCAACGAGGTAATTGGGGTCACGCACCCTGGCGTACAGCAGGAATTGTGGGACCGAGACGAAGGTGAGCAGGTAGAACACACCGCCCGCCAGCGCGATCTTCCGGGATGCTGGCATGGGTTTCCTGATCCGATCCGCGGTTCGTACATTTTCGTAGACATTCGCTTTCATTTTGGATTCCTTGGAAACTGGTCGGTTTTCCAATCGACAGGCGGTCGAACGACCGCCTGTCGATTGACGGTGATCTCAAGCGGCATTGCTGGCTTGTGGCCGGGCGGATCGCTGATCCTGCATAACTTCCGCGGATTTCGCCCGTCGTTCCGTCAGGAGCGCGTAGCCCATCCATGCCAGCCCTAACCCCATCGGGACCATGATGATTTTTGCCGCGATCTCCGCTGGGACAAGCGCGCCAACCGGGACGAACACGGTGCCGAGGGCAAGCAAGCCGGCTGCCCAACGCGGCAGGATCGCGGCTCGGAAGGTGGCGATGGCAAACAACAGGGAGCCGAGGAGCAACATCGGTGTGGAGATGTTCCACAGCGTTGGCAGAACCCCGAGGTCCACCTGGCTGGGATTGCCGCTAAACATTCCCAGGAAGCTGGCTACGAACGGCGGAAACTCGCTCGCCATCTTCGGCAGAAGCGCGGCTTCGATGAAAGAAAGCATTCCCACCAGCGCCATCCAGGCGCTGAACAGGAGGAAACCAATCAGGCCCAGCCAGCCGGCCTTTTCTACCTGCCTGGCGTAGAGCCCGGTCAGGCCTAACACACCAAAGAAACCCAGAGATGTTGCAAAGATATGGACGATGATCCAGGCGGGGGTGGTGACGAAAGCAGGCTCATTGGCCGGATGGAACATGCCCATGACGACGATACCCAGCCCGGCCAGCACAGCAGAGACCCCTACCAGCCGCATGAGGGCCGCGGTCGATATCCTCGGTTTGCTTTCCTTCGCCGTGATCTTACCTTTGGTATTCATTTGCTCAGCTCCTGTTTTGAACCAGATAATTTTCGGATTGGACAGCAGCTTCGCTGCCTTTCTGCTTTCTCCACGGATCTCCGGGCGCCTTCACAAAATGATTGAAGACATACCCCCAGGGCATCACAAGTGGAACGAACACAATACCCACGAGGTTATTGATCAGAACCGCTTGAGCGTCCGGAGCTAACTGCCCGCCAGACCTTTGGGGGAGCGCGAACGCCAAAACCCAGACAGCCTTCCACAAAAACTCGAAGAACAACAGTGGCAGCATCTTGATTGGGTGACGAATTCCTAACACTGCCAGGAGCGCTATCCCAGCGAGCACACTGAGCACAACGCTGCCCATCGTCGACAAGTTGGCAGGAGGGTTGAAAATCGCTGGCAATCGATAGATTGCCAACCCAATCGCCATGAACGCATACATAGCCCTCAGTAAATAGAGCCTGAATATCGAAACCTCGGACCTGGTATTCATACATTTATCTCCCATTTGAACCGTTGAGATCAGTGCCATAAAATAGCACCTGGCTAATTAGCCTATTTGGGTTCGATTAGTACGAATATACAAAGATATGTGGGGAGCTGTCCTCCCCACATTTGGGGATTCAGATGGGGATATTGGCCAGGCGAAAACTCCCTACCTGAGACGCAAATTCAGGTTGGCCGATTAGAAACTTTTTACATGGGGTTGGTGAAGCCAGGCTTGCCGCCGAAAGGTTGGCCTTCCCACCAGTGGGGAGTTTTCCTTAACTGCTTTAGCTACCTACTCCGGAGTAGTAACAGACAAGGGTTCCTGCAAGACCTTTGGACCAGCACGCCCAGCCTTTCGAGGTAAAAGGCAAAAATCGGGGAGCTGGTGGCCCTCATCCGCCTGCGTTGCTAATCAGCGGCATTCGCAAAG
>JAEZBW010000520.1 GCA_023426765.1 Bacillota bacterium | reverse complement strand
TTGCAATCGCAACACACCGTTATATCGAGGCGGGAGATATGCTCGCCGCCTGATTAAGGTAATCGGTACCCGCCACCTATAGAGGTGGGGGACATCGGACCTCGTTATAACTTTACGTAAGGCAGCGACCGTTTCTTCTACAGAATAGAGTCGTTCCTTTTGTATGTCAAGCTCTGATTGCAGCAGTTTTTCATTTAGTTTGAAGATACTCTCACGCTGGGCACACGATTTCATATCCATCACTACCAGATAGTCTTCACCTTTTTTAGTATAATATATCGACTCACCTGACTGTTTGTACAAATTAGAAATATGATTGCAATTTTTACAGTTGGCTGCGGAAGGTTTTCTGTTTGACATGCAAATCACCCCATTCTGTGACATGAAAATATCCTTTATGCATACATATTATACTATCAGAGGGGTCATATGTCTATGAACAGTAGACAGCAACAACGCTATAACAGCCCGTTTTCTGCAAAGCTGAAATAATTGCTGCCGGCGGCGATCATATGATCGATGACGGGGATGGAGATGGTCTTCATCGCGTCGCAGATTTTCCGGGTGACCTCGATATCAGCCCCGGAGGGCTTCAGGCTTCCTCCCGGATGGTTATGCGCCAGAATAATGCTGCTGGCCTGGTACCGCAGGGCTGTTTCGACGATTAAACGGGGATAAACCGGTGCTTCATTGATGGTGCCTTCATGCACCAGCGCGGCATAATTCAGCTGGTTTTGTGAATTCAGGCAGCAGACATAGAAGGCTTCATAACTTTTTCCGATGAAAAGGGAAGTGATGAATTGGCCCGCCTTGGCTGAACTGTCGAGCACAGGCTTTTTGCCTTGCTTCAGGATCATATACTTTCTGGCCAACTGGGGAACCATGGATAGAAATACCGCCGTATTCCTTGAAACTCTGCCCTTTTGTTCGATCTCTTCGGGGGATGCGTCAAACAGGCTTTCCAGGGTGCCGAATTTCTCTAAAAGCCGGTGAGCCATTTCATTGGTATCTTTCCTGGGTATGGTATAAAACAGCAGCATTTCAAGCACCTGATGATCTTCAAAGGCATTCAGCCCTTCTTCGACAAAGCGCTGCTTCATTCTGGCCCGATGCTCTTCATGCGGATTCTTTTTTTCTTCGAGTGAGTTCCCTTTCATGTTTTCTCTCCCCCTGAAAGATGGATTATAGGTTCCGGGAACAAGTCCCATGGATAGCATTTCGGAGGGTAGTTGTCAATCCGGATAATTTCGTCCCTGACAGGATGCTTGAAAGAAATATGACAGGACCACAGGGCCAGATGCTTCGTTGGGCTGTTCCCATCTGTTTTCCCATATTTTTCGTCACCGATGAGGGGGTGCCCGCTATGGGAAAACTGGACTCGTATCTGATGAGGCCTGCCTGTTTCAAGGTCTATTCGAACCAGGGACTTATTCTCCGCCGCCCCAAGCACCTGATAATGCAGGATCGCCTCCTGGCTGCCTGACGTTCCTTTATCCGCGACACGAACGGTGTTATTCTCATGGTTTTTTACCAGATAATGATGGTAGGTGCCTGAGCTGTTCTGAAATGAACCTTCCACCACCGCAAGGTAGACTTTTTTTACCTGCCTGGTGCGTATTTGTTCAGACAGCCTTGAGGCGGCCTTTGAGGTTCTGGCAAAGATCATCGCCCCTCCCGCCGGTCTGTCCAGGCGGTGAACCAGGCCGAGAAAAGCTTCTCCCTTTTTGTTGTACTTTTCCCGGATGTATTGTTTCAGCAATGCTAAAAGATCCTCATCTCCGCTGATATCTTCCTGTACCGGCATATTCGGTGGCTTTTCAACCCCCAGCAGATGATTATCTTCATACAGAATTCTGATATTGCTCAAATTCAAGCCCTCCGGATGCAAATTTTCGTCAATTTCTGTAAGGTTTCCAGTGAATTCGCCTGTTATTTCCATTCACACCTTATCATATCCATTTTCTGCTTCGGCCGTCAAGTCCCGGTTTGCGAAAAAGAGGACGCAGATGATTTTATATCCCGCGTCCCCTGAGAAGGAAAGGTTATCTGGAATATGTGATTCACTCCCAGCACATAAGCGGTGAGGGTTTCCTGATCGCTCATCAAAATCATTTCTTATCCCATCTTCACCTTGAACTCTTTGATCAATTCCGGCAGAACCTCCAGGACGTTTCCGACAATGCCGAAGGTAGCTACCTTAAAGATTGGTGCGTCGGGATTTTTATTGATGGCAATGATCACGTCGGATGAGGACATTCCTGCAAGATGCTGAATGGCCCCCGATATGCCGCAGGCGAAGTACACTTTCGGTCCAACGGTTTTTCCGGTTTGACCCACCTGGTGGCTGTAATCGACCCAGCCTGCATCCACCGTCGCACGGGAAGCGCCTACCGCTCCGCCAAGAACGCCGGCCAGTTCCTCAATCAATGCAAAATTCTTCGGTTCTCCCATCCCCCTGCCGCCTGATACGATGATATCGGCTTCGGTCAGGTTCACCTTTTCGCAAAGGGTCTGAACCACATCCAGCACCTTGATCTTCAGGTTGGAAGGAATGCTGACGTCAGGCCGGATCACATCGCCTGTCCTGGATGTATCGGGATCCAGCGCTTTCATGACCTTTGGCCTTACTGTTGACATCTGGGGCCGGTGGTTCGGGCAGATGATGGTGGCCATCAGGTTTCCGCCGAAGGCGGGACGTGTCTGCAGCAGGTTTCGGGTTTCGGGATCGATCGCAAGGCCGGTACAATCGGCAGTGAGACCCGTATT
>JAEZBW010000632.1 GCA_023426765.1 Bacillota bacterium | reverse complement strand
AAGGTAGCGGGTGACCTTGTCCCGGTTCTTCTTTTTCAGTGTGGAAAGGATATCCGGCAAGGCTTCCACCACGACCAGGCGCACATCCGATCGTTTGATATCATATTCCCGGCACAGAAGCTTCACCCAAAGGGCCAGTTCTCCTATCATTTCAACTCCTGTAAAACCGCCGCCTCCAACAACAAAGGTCAATAACCGTCGCCTGGTTAAAGGTTCTTCTTCCTGTGCAGCCTTCAGGAAACAATCGCGAATATGGTTGCGTACCCGTACGGCATCATTAAAAGACCATAGTGGAAAGGAATTTTCCTTCATTCCCGGGATTCCATAATAGTTCGGGTTGCTGCCGGAGGCGAGTATCAAATAATCGTAAGCATACTCGCATCGTTCGGAGCCAATTTTCTGATGCTCCAGATCGAAGGTTCGGATGTCATCCTGGATGATACGAACGCCGGTATAGCGAAAAATATCATATAACGGAACAATAATCCCGTCTTCTTCTATCCTGTTTCCGGCTACCTCGTGCAGCTCGGTCAGAAGGGTGTGATAGGGGTTTCTGTCGATCAGACAAATCTCAAAATCGTCCCCTTTTTTCTTTTTCCTGTGAAGCGTCAGCGCAGCTTCAATCCCCGCATATCCCGCACCGAGAATGACGACCCGTTGGGCCATTTTAACACCTCCATCCATAAGGTTAGTTTGTCACTCAATTGAAAAAATATATTCGTTCAGGAAGAATATTGCGGAAGAACATGGGGAAGGTTCAAATGTTTCGCCACACCAAATGAATCATTTCCATGTTTCGAAGAAAAAATCAGAATACCTGTAAAATTGTTCAAGCAGTTTTCAGTTTGTTTTCGAATTATTCGGGTAAACATAGAATTGAAATCCGAACGAAGGAGGAACCTCATGAAGAAACTGACAGTGTCTGTTTTGATGTGTGTTTTGGTTCTTTTGCCCGCCTGCGGCAAAGCATTCAGGAATGGAAGCTATGAGGGGCGCAGTACCGATGACAGCCGCGGTGCTTATGGGATTGTTTCGGTGAAGGTAGAAGGCGGAAAAATTGCTTCGGCGGAATTTGTACAGTATAATGCAGATGGGACTATCAAAGGGGAAAGGTATGGGGAAGAGGCCGGTGAAGAGAACTACAAAATCGCTCAAAAGGCCCTGGAGCAATCCAAAAAATACCCGGAACAGCTGATGCAGACCCAGAATGTGGAGCAAGTGGATGCTGTCACTGGAGCCACAACCTCGTGGAAGCAATTTCAGGAAGCAGCCAAAGATGCACTGGCGAAAGCGAAATAAACCTCAACCAAAACATTACCATGGAACAGAGGAGAAACCAAAGTGTGGGATCGATATCCTGAAGTAGGTGCAAACCTGAACAAGGTTGAAACCATAATTGAGAATAGTTTAAAATCGAAAAACAAACCGCTGGAGGAGCTTTTAAAAACCTTGTCCAATGCCGGGGGGAAAAGACTGAGACCTGCTTTTGTGATCCTTTCGGCCGGTTTTGGGAAAAATCGGGATGACAAGCTATTGACGGCTGCTGCCGGAATAGAAATTTTGCACATGGCGACGCTGGTGCATGACGATATTATCGACGACGCGGGGGTACGGCGCGGGAAGCCCACAATAAACCGGCTGCATGGCGACAAGATGGCCGTATATATGGGGGATTATCTGCTGACCCGTGCGGTTTCTCTATTGTCCCATGCTGTTCCCGAGAAGCGGCTGGAGCAGATCGCCAGGGGGATCAAATCAATCTGCGAAGCCGAGGTTGAGCAGTTTTACAGCCGTTTTCATTCCGAGGTTTCTCTGGTGACCTATCTGAAACGCATTGGAAGAAAGACGGCCGCAATGTTCTCCTACTCCTGTGCGGAAGGCGCTTTTCTTTCAAAGACGCCCCGGAAATTCACAAGAAACCTTGCAAAATTCGGGTTCTATTATGGCATGGCCTTTCAAATACTGGATGATATTTTAAATTTAACCCAGGATATTGAAAAGACCGGAAAGCCCAAAGGCAATGACATTCAGGAAGGGGTTATTACGCTTCCACTGATTCTGGCCCTGCGAAAAAGCGAGGAGTTCAGCAGCAGTGTGAAGCATATGCTGACAGGCAGGCAACTGGAGCAAAAGGATATCGGCTGGATCATCCAGGAGATTGCAAGGCTGGGCGGCATTGATGAAGCACGGGCATGGATCGGCCGGTATGTGCAGAAAGCTCTGAAAATGCTTGAGCCACTGCCAAACAAACCCGAAAAAAAGGTTCTTTCAGATCTGGCCATTCGGCTGGAGAAGGATTAAAAGCTACATAAACACAAATAAGCCCGGATGAAGGGCAAAAAACAAGACATATGTTCAGGAATAAATTCCTGAAACGCTCATGGAACGGGCAAGCCTGGGAAACCGGACTGATCCGAAGCCGGACCCTGCCCGCTCACATTTTATACAAAAACCATTTGCAGGTGGTAAACTCATACTTCATTTCAAACCGATACTCGTTTCCATTGATCACGCTCTGAACCGTAAAAACCAGCATGCGGTTTCCAGCCAGCTTTTCCTCCTTGCGGGACAGAATTCTGTCGATGCGGATGATTTTATTCTCCTTGTCTTCATCGCAAATGCGGAATTTAATCGGGGTGATCACTCCGTCCCTGTTGGTACAGCAAATCATGTCCACCGATCGCATTAAGATTTTCATACCAAACCTTCCTTAAAGGTATTCCTGCTGCAAAAAAGCTACTGTTCACAGGCAGAACCGGAAAACCATCCGAGGTACCTGTCATGTGGGCCGAGGCTTGTGGCGCGCTTCCTGTGCCGGGGTTATCCTTCCTGGGGAGCGTGGGGTGTGAACAGTAAGGCAAAAAATATTTCCGTTCAAAAAAGCCTGACTACAACAGGCTTCGCATGTTTGGAAAGGCTTCATGTACTCCGCCGCACAGGGGCGGGATGCCCGAGTGCAGAAAAGACCCCCGAACCAGCGCCTGTGTACCGTGGGCCGACCGGATCAGGTCGATGCTTTTATCCAGTGTTTCCTGACCCGGGGGAGGGATCTGATCGAACAGGGACGTCTGGAAGAATTCGGTCCCCGCAAGCTCGGACAGGTGAACCCCCACATGGCGGAGCGGTTCCCTTTTCCAGGCTTCAAGAAAAAGCCGTTTCACCTCGTTGAACAGAACCGCCGTGTTGTTTGTGGGGGCGGCCAGCCTGCGTTGGTGGGAGTAGAACGAAAGCCCTGCGTCCCGAAGAGAGACCGTGACCACCCGCGCCGTCATACCATTGGCCCGGAGGCGCATCGCGACCGTTTCGGTGAGCGACAGCAGGTATAAAAGGGCCTCCTGCTGATTGTCCACATCGTATGGAGCCGTGGTTGAGTTGCCCACCCCTTTCATCACCCGTTCGCCCGGGACAACGGGAGAATCATCAAGCCCGTTGGCATATTTCCAGATGGCGGGGCCGTGGCTTTTGAAATGCTCGTGCAAAAGCTCTACCGGGGCATGGGCCAGCTGCCCGATGGTGAAAATGTTCAGCTTGTATAGCTTGGGAATGGTTCTGGGGCCGGACAGAAACAGCTCTCTGACCGGAAGGGGCCAGAGCTTTTTCGGTATTTCGTGGGGAAACAGGGTATGCAGCTTATCGGGCTTTTCAAGCTCGGAGGCCATTTTGGCCAGAAGCTTGTTGACCGAAATACCCACATTTACCGTGTAGCCCAGCCTGCTGCGAAATTGTTCCTTAATTTCCAGGGCGATATCGAGGCCGCTGCGTTCACCGCAATAATCGGTTAAATCGACGAAGCACTCATCCACAGAGTACCTTTCAACCACAGGGCTGTACTCCTTTAACAGGGACACCATGGCGTTGGAGCAGTTCATATAAAGCGGGTAGGACGGAGACAATACCACCAGGTTTGGACATTTGCTCCGTGCTGACCATAATACCTCGCCGGTTTTGATGCCAAATTTTTTTGCCGGGATGGATCGGGCCAGAACAATGCCGTGCCGGCTTTTTTCGTCCCCGCCGACAACGCTGGGAATGGTGCGCAAATCTGCCTGCGAGCCGTGCTGCAGGCGATAAACCGCTTCCCAGCTTAAATATGCGGAATTGACATCCACATGCAGGATCGTTCGTTCCATAGCCCCTCCGAAAATAGTGTGTACCGATTCTGATTTTATTATAAGCGAACAAATGTTCTTTGTAAAGGCCTAAATGTTGGCACGAAAAAAGGAAGACCGTTGTCTTCCCTAAGGAACAAATCTTGCTTATTCATTTTTACTGTTACGTGCCAGCATATTTGCGATTCAGGTTTCCCGGGGGGCATGGGGTAATTTTTTCGGGACGGGCTGAACGATGGCCATGGTAATGTCGTCCTTCTGCCTGGCATCCATGGAGTCCAGACGATTGTATATATAACGGCTGATCAGATTCAGTGCGATTTTGGTATCAATGTGGTGATCCTTCAGGATGTTCAGAATATAACTGTCTTCGAT
>JAEZBW010000385.1 GCA_023426765.1 Bacillota bacterium | reverse complement strand
GGGTCGCTCAAGCTGCACGCAATAGACCTTCCTGTATGAAGCAGGGCTTCGAGGTATGTTGTCTTTCGTCACCAAAATCACCCAAATCATCCGCTAGCTCTACTAGGGTGTGAACAGGAACAGTAACAAATACGGGAGTGTGCTTCACAAATTCCTTTCTATCAGACTTTTCATGCTCTCCTTTCGTTGGTATAATGATAGTAGTACCGAAAGAAGGAGGGCTTGGTTTGAGAAAAAAATTAATCGCCCTTGCGATCGTGGCGGTGAATGCAATTTTTGCCGTCATACCCCAGGCCGGCGCTGCGGAAACCGGCGGCATATTGAACCGACAGGCTGCAATAGCCCTTGTGCAGGAGCATTCCACCGATCTCTGGAATCTTCGTGAAAACATCGGTTTTGCAAACAGGGATTATGAGAAGCAATTGCTTCAGGCGAAAAATATTGATACGGAGAAAGCATCTTTCTATAATCCATATACCGAGGAAAACGAGTTCTTTTATTATGATGAACCAACCCAGATGCAGCTGCGCATGGCCAAGGAATTCTATCCTGAAGCCATGTATAAGTTCAGGGCAGAGATGCTGGAAAGGTCGCTGGACGTTGCAAAGAACGCATTGGCAAATGCGGCAGACAACCTGTATTCCGGTTTGTATGGCACCTATCAGAACAAGCTGTTAGCCCAGAAATCACTGGAGTCGGCCGGAAAAACACTGGCCCGGGAAGAAACCCGGTTTAAAAGCGGGTTGATCACCGCTCTGGACCTGGAGGCTTCCAGGCTTGAAGTTGAAACCTACGAGAAAGCAATCACTAAAGCCGACAGAGATTTTGAAAACATCCACAGGCAATTCAATAGTTTGGCAGGGCTGCCGTTGGATTATCGTTATGACATGGTGGGAACCCCCTTCGTTACCACAAACAAGGTTACCATTTCAGAAGACCAGGCTGTTGCCGATGCATTGAAAAACAGAAAGGAAATCTGGGAGATAAACCGGCAAATGCAGCTGGTGAACAAAAAACTTGAAATTTATCAGCATAAAAATGTCCACTTAACCCACAAAGATACCCGGGAAGATTATGCCGATGCATTGGAAGAGCTGGAAGACCTGAAGCTGCAGCTGTCCGAAAAGAGCAGAGCCATTGAAAAGGAGATCCGAAAAGCTTATCAGGATTTGCAGCTCAGCTATCTGGACATGGAGATCACCAAACTTGAACTGGCCAAGATGAAAAATCAGCTGGAGACCATTACAAACCAGTATCGATCGGGCCTGATTCCCGTTGTTTATGTGGAGCAGCTTGAAAGTGGCATTCACCAGCTTGAAACTGCTGTCAATATGAATATGATCACAACCCTTGTGAAGAAGGATCAGTTCAGCCGTGCCATATCCATAGGCCCCGGCTATTAGACCAGAGAGGAGTAACGTGATGAAACGGATTGTTATTTTAATACTGCTGTGTGTCTTTACTTTCAGTGTGCTGGCTTTCGCAGAGGAGACCATCACAAGGTTTACATATGAATCGGCATTGGAGACAGCCGTCCAAAATTCCATACAGCCCGCGCTGGACGATTTCAATATCAGGGCGAAGGAAAGCGCTTTGGAGAAGGCAAAGGAAGATGCCATAAAAGGGTTTATCGGAGGAACGAATCAGCAGGTTGTGGAAAAAAACATCACCAGCAAGGTAACACCTCTTGAAGCCGAAACCGCTGTGGAGACTGCCCGTCGTCAGAAGACCGATCATGAAAGGCAGATCAAGGCTGAGGTTTATCAGGAAATGATGCGGGTGCTGCTGGCACAGGAAAACGTAGCACTGAAAAAACAGAAGTTCGCACTGACCGAAGAGAAGCTGAAGATCGATAAAATTCAATTCCAGGAAGGATTGATCTCCGAAGCGGATATCACCAATGAGGAATTGGCTCTGTCGGTTGACAAGCTGGATTTGGTCAGGGCTGAAACGCAGCTGAAGTCCAATATACTGGACATCAAACAACGGTTGCATGTGGATTTGGATGATGACAACAGGATTGCATTTGATTATGCGCTGGATAAGGTGGGTACCCATTATGTGCTGAGCTTTTTTAACCTGAACAGCGCCATTGAAAAGGCGATCGCCGGTGATACGGGCGTATACGGCAATGAAAAAGCAGTCGGGTACGCACAAATGAAGCTGGAGCTTACAAAGGAATATTTAAAGCCGGGGAACAGCTTTTACGATCAAAAGGAATTTGAGGTGGAAGCCGCCCAAAAAGCGCTGTATGATTCCAAAACCAACCTGGAGGTATCCATCCGGAATGCACATAACGACCTGCTGACAGCCCTGGACGCCCTTGAACTGGCCAATAAGAAGCTGGATCTGGAAAACAGCAGGCTGAACGCGCTGAAAACAAAATTGAAAGCGGGCATCATCAGCCGCAGAGACTTGATTGACACCGAAATCAATGTCGTCAGCAAAAAGCAGGAAGTTTTGCAGGCCATTTGTGATTTTAACGTTAAAAATGATATCCTGAGAAATCTTCTCGGAGATTAGGAAATCATAGGGCTATAAGAACGGATAAACTTCACGGAGAGCGTGACCGACAATTAAGAGTCGGCTTTCCGGACCGGGGTTTGGCTTCGAATAATCGTTTCAGTTATAGACATACTATATATGTTGAGATTATCAGCATATATAGTATTTTTTTCCCTGTTTGAAGGACAGGAAGAAGATGAAAGGAGGGCTTTTATGTCTGTAACCGTAGTAGGTGTATTTGACAGAGTGGACTTTGCAGAAAAAGCAGCCAGGGAAATCAAAAATCAGGGTCTTCGGACAGATGATATTTCCATCCTGGTGAAGAACGGAGATCAGACCGAATCCAGAGATGCAACAGGAATGGTGAATGACAATATCTCCAATGGAGCTGTTACCGGCGGAATCATCGGCGGGCTTGCCGGTCTCTTAATCGGCGCCGGTCTGGTGGCTATTCCCGGCCTTGGCATTATTGCCGCTGCAGGGCCAATCACAGGTCTGATCGGAGGTGCTGCAACCGGCGGCATTATCGGCGGGCTTGTAGATCTGGGCATACCCGAGGAAGAAAGTAAAAGATATGAAACCGATATCAAGGGCGGCAAGGTTGTTTTTACGATGAAAACCGATGAAGACAAGGTGGATGATATCAAAAATATCCTTCAGTCCAACGGTGCTGAAAGAGTGAATACGCATTAAGTGATGAATGGTTGTAAGGGGCAGGCTTCGGTCTGCCCTGTCCATATACCTGCTGTCAAATGCTCCTGCAGGCGCTTTCAGAGCTTGCGTTTTGGCGCACATTTCGTGCTGTTGCTCATTGAATTTATATTTTCCCTGAAATTGTGACATTTCGCATGTCGGTTTTCGGGCTTTCGTGAATGATGTGAATAACTTATCCACAGGCGAAAACCGAAGAACGGCAAGTTATACACAAGTTTATCCACATTATCCCCAGAACTGAGCCCCTTGATATACCGAAGGGTGTGTTTTTTGTGGATGGGAAATGTGAATGAATCATTACAGCGCAACAGGCCGTGCCGCCCTATAAAAACGGAGGCTGATATGATGCCGGGATTTGCGGAAGTGTGTTTAATGCTATGGAATACGGGTAAAAATATGGTAATATATAATCAGGAGAACGGGGCCATGTCAATGGGAGATTTCTCTGCCAGGAGTATTCATTCTGTGAACATGGGGCTTGTGAAAAACTGAAAGGGGATGTTAAGATGAAGTACATCGTCAACGGAAAGAACACCGAGGTTTCTGATGCATTAAAGGAACAAGCCGTCAAAAAACTGAATAAGATTGAGAAATTTTTTAAACCCGATACTGAATGTCATTTAACCTTTACAGTTGAAAAAAGCCGTCATATTCTTGAAGTGACCATTATGTCCAAGGGACTGTTCATCCGGGCGGAAGAAACTACGGACGACATGTATGCATCCATTGATGCCGTTATAGATAAGCTGGAACGTCAGATCCGAAAAAACAAAACCAAACTGGGTAAAAGAATTCCTCTGGAGAGCGTAGTGCCCGACAATTTCCTCATCGAAGAACACATTGAGGAAGAAAATAATTTTAAGATCATGAAAAGTAAAAGGTTTGCGATTAAACCCATGGATGTTGAGGAAGCTATCCTGCAGATGAACCTTTTGGGCCACAGCTTTTTTGTATTTTCAAACAGTGAAACCGACGAAGTGAATGTGGTATACAAGCGCAAGGATGGTCATTACGGATTAATTGAACCGGAATTTTAACCGGTTCCTGAAAATGCCAATAAAGTTCACGTAAAGTGTGCGGGTGCAGGTTTCTGCACCCGCCTGTTTTTAAGGAAACGCCCGCAAAAGCAGGACAGAAGCGGCGGGAAATAATTGTCCAAAAAAAATAATAAAAAATGATTTTTAAGTAGTAAAAATCTGATTCTGTGGTAAAATAGAAGTAAGAGAACTTTCATTTGGCTTTGGTTGGCTTCTATGGCAGGAGACGTTTGGAAAAAGTATATCTACATACTATAAACCAGGTTGACGAGCCTGATCCAGGAAGGCCGTTCGGATAACCTCCGGGCCGGCTCCGTGTCTTGCACTGAAGGAGTTGAGACCAATGAAAAGCAAAAAAGTGAAACTGACCGACAAAGACTTGCATATCATTGATGTTTATTCGAAAAAGAATTTATCCGATACCATGCCTCAGTTTGGGAATCTGGACGAAAAACAGGCAGCCCCGGCGCAGGGGATGACGAACCTTCAGAACCAAAATAAATTGTTTTTTGGTGATTAATCATCCGGAAAGTGGGTAAAGAACTAACATGGATTATTTTCATTTTTGTTCCTCCTTTTTATATATGTTACACATAACTTCATATGATTTTGTTTTGGAAAGGGCACGCATCTGGAATCATTGATTATTTCATAAAGGTGCCTTTTTTATTGTTGAAAAACAGTTGCGAATGATACGGGAAACCGTTCAAATAAAACCGGAAAGGGGTAATCGATATGCTTTTACGTAATTGCGCAGGAGGAGTAGTTTTCTCCGGCAGTAAAGTGTTTCTTTTGCAGAATGAGAAAGGAGAATGGGTTTTTCCCAAAGGGGTGATTAAAAATGGTGAACTGCAGAGCGAAGTAGCGCTCAAAAGAGTAAAAGAAGAAGGCGGAATTGACGCAACTATCATTTCTTCAGCAGGCAGAACAAATTATGAGTTCTTTTCAGTAACCAGGCAACAGCCCGTCTGCAACAGAATTACCTGGTTCATCATGATGGCTCCCGATGAGAGCTATTCCATAGGCGAACCCACCAAATTTATCAATGCAGGGTTCTTTTCAGTAGAGGAAGCCATGGAAAAAATAACGTATAGTCAGGATCGTTCCTTGTTGCATGTTTCTTTCATGAAATACCGCGAATTAATCTCAATAGCCAGTTAAGGTTCCGTTTACCAGGAAAATCGCGTGGGTTCCGGTAAGGCACCCCGATAATAAAGCAAATTGTCATGCATATAAGTTTTCTGATAAAATAAATGATGGCTGCCGGCCATCATTTATTTTGTGTCACTGCCACGAAAAGCGTTAAAAACTTTTCATGAGCGCAGCGAGTGTCATCCTGAGCAGAGCGAAGGATCTGGAGAAACAGAATGCTTTTACACTATAGATTCTTCGCTGCGCTCAGAAT
>JAEZBW010000374.1 GCA_023426765.1 Bacillota bacterium | reverse complement strand
ATCATCCCTGAACATACCGTCAAAACCGCCCCGCGTTCCAGGCAAACCATGTCCAACCCCACGCCGCCGCTGTCCCCCCGCGCCCTGGCCATTCTCCTGGCCATGGCCTGCCTGCTGTCTCTGGCCGGGGCCGCCGCCCTGGGCCTTGACCTTTATGCCGGGCTCGATACGGGCGTGTTTCATTTGGTGCGCCATCCCGTCACCCGCGAAGCGCCCACGCTCTTTACCGCTGTGGCCGTCATGGAAGCCTGCGGCGTTGCGTTATGTTTGGCCGTGGGACTGCTCGAAGCCTTCCTCATGATCCGTTGCGTCCGGCGGATCCGACGCGACAACCGCTCCTGACGTTACGCGCTGCCCGTCTGCCAGGCCAACCGCCGCGCCGGCTCCGGCCCCGAACAGGCAGGGACGGACAGGAATTTGGCCTGGGACATAATAAACTCGGGATAGCTGGAGCAAAACAGACGTCGGGCATGACGCAGGCTTGCCGCCACGGATTGATCCGCCGTGCCGGCCGTTTCCTCCAGACAGCGCTCTACCGCTTCAATGACGGTAAAATTGAACGTCAGGCAGGCCGATTCAATAAGCGCCACCAGGGCCTCGACGTTCTTGTCGCGCACCAGCCGGCCCAGAAAGCTGCTCAAAAAGCCGGCGTCCCAGGCGTAACCCAACGTCTGGGCGACGACGACGTCGTTGCTCCCGCCCCTTGCGCCCGGCTGGTCGAGCTGACCGGCCATATCGAGATGGCCGCCGGGCACGTTGAAGGCCAGGACGGCCAACCGGGCCTCTTCGGCGCTGCCGGCGGCCACGGAGCGGACCAGATGCGGTTGGGCCAAGGCGAAAAACAGCTTGGCGCAGGCATTGCCTTTGCGCCAGTGCTCCCGACAGTGGGCCTCCAGCACGACGCCCACTGTCGCCCCGGGGGGGATCGCACCGCGCGAATAGTCGTCGATCCACTGCAAAACGGCCATGTCTCCGGCCTTCCACAATGCCTTGCATTGCGCATAATGCATAAAAAAGAGCGACTCCTGGGGCGTATTGAGAAAAAATGGCTGCAAAGACCCAATAACATACTGACAATGTTGATATTCGACATAATACGCATCCGAAAGCAGCTTATTTTGAAAGATGTCGCAACATTGCTCCATAATGCTTACAGTTTGCGCCTCCTTGACGGCATAGCCGCGAATGCCCAACCCCACAGAGGGCCTCTCCAGTTCTTCCAGCTGTTGTGCAATGACCGTCCCTCGATAGCAGGTCAATTTGGAATTGATGGATTGCAGGGACGGAAAATCGATGTGCTGCATGACGCGGATCGTCTGCCGCATCTCGGAAGCGGTCGTCCAGGGATCGAAGAAGATAAATCCCGGATTGATGGTGATGCCCAACTCATTGAGCACGGCAATGGCCCTGATGTGCTCTTCGACGGTTTCCTTTTTGTTATAACGATCGAGAACGGCCTGCGAAAACGACTCAATGCCCAGAAACACGCCGGCCAGGCCGGCGGACTTCAGGATCTTGAGCAATCGCTTGTCGATGGCCGATGATCGGCACATAAACCCGAAACGGATCCAAGGAAGTTTGTCCCGCACGAGCTTGGCGAAGCGTTCAGCCCGCAGAAAAGACGGCTTGGAATTGAGGATGAAGTTGTCGTCAACAAAATAGAAGTGGGCGATATTGTATACTTTATAGAGAAACGCCATCTCGTCGACCACGTCGTCGATGTCCCGGGGCCGCCATTTCCTGATGGGGCCAGCCTTGGGGATACTGCAAAAACTGCATCGGTACGGGCAGCCACGCGAGGCGGCGACGCTCGCCTGGGCATGCATCTTGAGTTGCCAGGGCAACATGTCCCGGGCAGGCCATGCAAGGGCGTCCACATCAAGGGCTTGATCCTGGGCAAGCTCCAACACCTCCCCAGGCGCGACGTCCTCAAGCAAGGCCAGCGCCTCCGGGACGAGGGTCTCGCCTTCGCCCCGAATGATCGCGTCCGGACTGAAACAGGCCAACTCCTCGGCCGGCAGGGAGGACGCCAGGATGCCGCCGATCAGGATCTTGGCCCGAGGACGGCGCTTGCGGATCTGGGCGGCGAGAACAACGCCCTGGCCGGCGTTCATGGCCGAAAGGCTCAAGCCGACAAAATCCGGCGCGACGACGTCAAGCACTTCGGGAACATGGGCCATGGACTTGTCCACAAGACTGCAGTCCCAAAGCGTCACGTCATGGGTTTTGCCCAGCTCCCGACGCACGGAAGCGGCGACATAGCCCAGGCCGAGGCTTTCAAGATGCAATTGCGGACCGGTGTCGGGATTTGGCGGGGGATTGACCAGCAACAGCTTTTTCCGAATCGCCATACCCCATGTCCTCCCGGCCGTTAAGTTTCAATCTCGTGCGCCGAAACTCCGTTCGTTCAGGTTATCCAGTCGAGATGCATCGAAAAAAGTTACGTCGTTTCGGTGAATTTCAGGAAAGCCTGCGACCCAACGACCTGCACCCGGCGGCCGGTCACCGCAGCCTCCAGGGAAGTGTCCCTGCTGCCGTGGACCTGCCAACCATCGGAATTCCTGTGACAACTCCAGTTTACACCTGATGTAATGGTTTCCCGACAACCGCTTGCAACTTCTAAACATTTCTAAAAGAAAATATTTGGCGCGGAAATTGCTTTGTGAAAGTGCGCACAAGGCAAGGCGTCTTGTGAACACCATCGCGGTCGCGGCGCGTCGGCAGGCAACCTCAGGCATCACCGGCAATCCCTGTTGGGATAGGAGAAAAGGAGCCTATGAGCCAGAAGACAGGACTCACCGAGGAC
>JAEZBW010000343.1 GCA_023426765.1 Bacillota bacterium | reverse complement strand
TCTCTGGCCAGATCCAGCTTATCATCCTCACAGATGGAATTACCAATCTTGTAGCCCTTGGCCTTCAGGAAGGTATATGCCATACCACCGCCGATGATCAGGGAATCGACCTTGTTCAGCAGGTTTTCAATGACTGTAATTTTGTCGGAAACCTTCGCTCCGCCGAGAATGGCAACAAAAGGTCTTTCGGGATTGGACAATGCTTTGCCCATGATCTCAATTTCCTTTTTAATCAGGAAACCCGATACTGCCGGCAGGAAATCTGCCAGGCCTGCGGTGGACGAATGAGCACGGTGTGCTGTTCCAAAAGCGTCGTTGACATAAATGTCTGCCATTGAAGCCAGTTCTTTTGTGAACTCAGGTATATTTTTCTCTTCTTCCTTGTGGAAGCGTACGTTTTCAAGCATCATCACCTGGCCATCCTTCAGAGCGGCGGCTTTCGCCTTTGCATCCTCACCGATGACATCGGCAGCGAGGATCACTTCCTGTCCGAGGAGTTCGCTAAGCCTTACGGCAGCAGGTTTCATGCTGAATTTCGGTTCAAAACCGTTTTTGGGGCGCCCCAAATGAGAGACCAGAATTGTTTTGGCGCCATTGCGGATTAAATACTTAATGGTGGGTACGGCAGCAGCAATTCTCTTGTCATCGGTAATGTTTCCTGCACTGTCCAGGGGAACATTGAAGTCTACCCTGGCAATGACCCGTTTACCCTTTACATCAATATCCTCGACGCTCATTTTATTATACAAGCTCATGGTTTCCATCTCCTTACATCTTTTTCGTTAAAAATCTATTTATTGCAACGGAATCGACCGGATTTTTCTACGCAACAAAATAGCAATAAACAGGCATCCTCTGAAGGATGCCTGTTAAGATAGCCGAAGAAAAAATTATTCTGCGTCAACCTTTGCCATATGGGCGATAAGGTCAACAACCTTGTTGGAATAACCCCATTCGTTGTCGTACCAGGAAACAACCTTCACGAAATTGTCATTCAGGGAAATTCCTGCTTTTGCATCGAAGATGGAGGTTCTTGCATCACCGATAAAGTCTGTGGAAACGACTTCGTCTTCGGTGTAACCCAAAATGCCCTTCAGTTCGTTCTGGGAAGCAGCTTTCATGGCATCGCAGATTTCCTTGTAGGAAGCAGCCTTTTCAAGGCGGCAGGTTAAATCAACTACCGAAACATCGGCTACGGGAACACGGAAGGCCATGCCGGTGAGTTTTCCATTCAGTTCGGGAATAACCTTGCCAACAGCCTTGGCAGCGCCGGTGGAGGAAGGAATGATATTGAAGCCTGCGCCTCTGCCGCCTCTCCAGTCCTTCTTGGAAGGCCCGTCAACGGTCTTCTGGGTGGCTGTGGTAGCATGTACGGTGGTCATCAGGCCTTCAACGATACCAAACTTGTCATTGAGAACCTTTGCGATCGGAGCAAGACAGTTGGTGGTGCAGGAAGCGTTGGAAACAACGTTCATGCTCTTGTTGTATTTGTCCTGGTTAACGCCCATGACGAACATCGGAGCGTCAGCAGAGGGAGCGCTGATGATAACTTTCTTTGCGCCGCCCTGGAAATGTGCAGCAGCCTTTTCAGTGGTGGTGAATACGCCGGTGGACTCAACAACATAATCTGCGCCGCAGCCCTTCCAGTCGATATCCTGGGGGTTCATTGCTGCGTAAACAACGATTTCTTCGCCGTCTACAACCAGTTTGCCGTCTTTTTCGCTGATTTCACCTTTGTATTGACCATGTACGGAATCGTATTTCAGCATATATTGCATGTATGCCAGATCGATAAACGGGTCGTTAATACCAACCACCTGAACCTCTGCATTTTTCATTGCAGCCCTGAATACGAGACGTCCGATTCTGCCGAAACCATTGATACCAACTTTAATTGCCATTTTTATCTCCTCCTGAACATATTGATTTGACCAAATTTTGGTCATCGTTAACAAAATAACAATTATCTAAATCATTCTATATTATTTTACCCTTATTTTCAAGTCTCATCAGGTAAAAAAATGATCGTTTGGCAGAGAACAAATTATGAAAGTTGTACAACAAGCAGGAAGGTTCAGGGATTTGGACATTTCTCCTGTTCCAGGGTCTCCGGTTATAGAATATTCATTAGTGCTTTCGAATTGTGCGCCAAAACACGGATGATGAAACAACTTCAGAGGGAATAGTCTTACCCGGCTTACGCCTTTTGTCTCTGCCGGTTGCTTTCATACATGAGAATGGAAGCGGCTACGCCTGCATTAAAGGACTCGGCTCCTCCCGGCATGGGGATTTGGACTTTTTTTCCGGCTGCAGCCAGTAAGGCATCGGACACGCCCTTTCCTTCATTGCCGACAGCAAGAAAAAATTCTCCGGTCAAATCGGTTTCGTGACAGGACGATGCTTCCTCCAGACATGCGGCTACGAGGCCGAGATGCAGTTCCCTGATGAAGCTGATAATCTCAGAAACACTCAGACTGTCAATAACCGGGATATGAAAAACTGAACCCATGGTGGAACGCAGCACTTTACCGTTAAAGAGATCCACGCTTCCGCTGGTTGCAATGACCGCATCAAACCCCAGCGCATGCGCGGAGCGTATCATTGTTCCGCAGTTTCCGGGATCCTGCACATTGTCCAGGATTAAGCCGCGAAAGCCTTTACGGTAGATGGAAGCTAAAGAGTGATCAGGCATGCGGACAATCGCAATAACGCCTTGCGGAGTCTCGGTTTCAGCCACCTGCCGGAATAACGCCGCAGGCATTTCATACTTTGGAGTATCGGGTGACAGCAGGCTGTCAAACTCCGGGTACAATTTTTCAGCAGTTTCGGAAGCAAAGCAGATTTTTTCAACGTGCATCCCGGAGATCAGGGCCTCCTTCACAAAACGGACACCTTCCACAGCAAAGGAGCGCTGCTTCCTGCGCTCCTTTTTTTCCTGCAGGGCGATAATTTCCTTGATGGTTTTATTTTGCCTGCTTTGAACCAATTGCAGATGATTCACGTTTTTCCCTTCCTGTAAAAAAGTTTGCCATCCGGCAAACTTTTAACAATCTTCAACCTGTGATTCAGCAGAACTCCCGTAAGGGATCAGGTTTTGGGGTACCCCCATTTTTTAAAGGTGAAGTCAAAGCGCTGCGAGACCTTCTTCATGATGCGGGGATCCATTTCATGCTTGTTGGGCTTGTAGCTTTTCTGCGATTCAATGTATTGCTCGATGAAGGGCTTTGCTTTTTCGAAGCCCTCAATCCCAAGCTGGGTGTAGATC
>JAEZBW010000333.1 GCA_023426765.1 Bacillota bacterium | reverse complement strand
GACAAGACCAAGATATCACGATCCTGTCTTGCGGCCATTGAGGAGGGCAACGACAGTCTGTTGCCCCATCCGGTGTATGCCAAGGGATTTATTAAAAATTACGCGCGATTGCTCGGCGTCGATCATGAAGAGTTCGCCGCCAGGCTGTCCACGGTGTATCAGGTCGATGAACCGACGCAGTTTCGGGACATCTCGCTTGTAACCGACATTCCCAATGACGACTGCGGTTGCTCCGTGCCCTCGTCCGCTCCTCGGCCGCCGGTCATGCTCTGGCTGGCCGGCGCCGGGGCCGTCGTCGTCGTCCTGGCCCTGGGCTGGTACCTTTTTGCTCGGGTGTTTTCCGGTTCCGAATCGTCGGGGGACGCCAAGCCTGCCGATATGGCCGCCGTTGCCCCGAGCAAGTCGACAGCCGCGCCCGCGTCCGAACCCGCGCCGCCGGTGGCGGCCCCCGCGCCGATCCAGCCTGCGCCGATCCCGCCCGTGGCCGTGACGCCCACCGTTCCCCCGGCCGTGACGCCGACCGTGCCGCCGGCCGTGCTGCCGGCCGTGACGCCGGCTCCTGTCGAGACGCTCAAGCCCCAGTCGGAAACCGCCAAGGCCGGCGCGCCCACGGCCGACGACAAGGCCACCCAGGACATCGCCGTCAGCGGGCCGGCTGGCCCGGCTTCGACCGTGCCCGCCGCCCCGGAGACCGCGCCCGCCGCTACGGCCACCCCAACTGCGTCGACCGCCAAGAACTTCACCGTGGGCGAAACCGGACCCCATGTCGTGACCATCGCCGCCAACGAACGTTGCTGGCTCCAGGCCGGAGCCGACGGCGGGGCCATGCACGAGACCATGCTCGAAAAGGGCGACACCTTTACCGGTCGCTTCGCCGACAACATGCTCGTGCGCCTGGGCAACGCCGGCGCGGTGGAAATCCATTTCGACAACAAGCTTTATCCCCTCCAGGCCGGCAAGGGATCAGTCAAGACGCTGAAGTTCGTGGCCAAGAAGTCCGACCAGACGGCCCCGGCCAATGGCCAGGGACAGCCGGCCGCCGTGCCCCAGCCGGCCGCGCCTGCGGCTGCCCAGCCGGCCGCGTCGCTGCCCGCTGTTTCTCCGGCCGTCGCCCCCACGCCCGGTCCGGCCGCCGAGAACGCCGCTGGAGGCAAGGAAGTGGAGATCTACGGCCAGGACGGCAGCTGGGTCATCGTCAGTTCGGACAAGGGGCCATCCAAGGAAATCTACGTCAAAAAGGGCCAGCGCATCACCGTGCCCTTTGGCGAGAAGATCGAGATCAAGCTCGGCAACCCGAGCAGCGTGGTGTTCCGCTACAACGGCCAGGAAACGCCGGTGACCACCGAGAAGGGGGCCGTCAAGACCATCCGGTTCCCGCAGTAGGGGAGCCTCTGGTCACGACCGCCCGACCTTGCGGCAGGCAATGGAAAACAGTCTGCGTTCGTCCGAGAAAACAGGCTGACGGGCGCTTGACAAGGCGCTATGGACGCCGACTGGCGTTCGTAGCGCCTTGTCGACGCCGCGACGGTCGGATCGGGACGGCATGGAGTACAGCGATCAGGCCCTCATATTGGCCGTCAAGCGGTTTCGCGAGATCGACGCCTGGGTGCGTCTGCTCTCGCCCACGCGCGGAGTCTATACGGCCTTTGCCTTCGGGGGGCTTAAAAGCCGCCGCCGCTTCCTGGGCTGCCTTGATCCGCTGAACCACGTCCAGTTCAAGGTGCGCCGCTCGGGCTATCGCGGCTACTGTTGCCTGGCCGAGGGCAGGCTGCTTGATGCCCCAAGGCAGTTACGAAACCATCCCCAACGCCTGGGCATGGCTGTTAACTGTTTGAAATTTTTTGAGGCCGCGCCGGTTGCCCCGGGCAGTTTCGCCGACGCCTACGGCCTGATGCGCGCGATGCTCGCGACCCTGGACGCGACTGAGGAGCCGTCGCCGCTTTTCCCGCTCCTTTTTCGGGCGCGGATGACGTTTTTGCACGGCATGTTGCCGGCTTGCGGCCAGTGCGCCGTCTGCGGCCAGCCCTTGGGCCAGGATGGGGCGGTGTGT
This sequence comes from Bacillota bacterium, assembly GCA_023426765.1. Classification (GTDB taxonomy): domain Bacteria; phylum Bacillota; class Clostridia; order DSM-8532; family DSM-8532; genus JAAYJG01. The sequence goes on along the minus strand of JAEZBW010000333.1, from coordinate 496 downwards.
CATGTGGAGGAGGGGCGGGTGGCCTGCCCTGACTGCCGCGCGGCTGCCTCGGGCGGAGTGAACGCTCCCCTTGGCGGCGAGGCGCTGGCGCTTCTGGCCTCGGCCGTGGAGCAGGGGCCGGAGCAGTGGGCCGCCTGCCGGCCCCATCCCGCCGCCAGCCGGGAGTTTTCCCGGGCCGTGGATCTCCTGGTGCGCTACCACATGGGGCTGGCCTGGGAGCAGGGGGGCTTCGTTCGGGCCTGATTTGGGGGCTGTCCGAGGGTTTGTTACGGCCTTGACCGCGTCGCGGCGTGGCCACGGCGAGGCCGGCCGAACGGCCGGACATACGGATTTTATCTGGCCGGGACGTCTTTCGCGGGGCGCGGCGCATGCGCCGGCCCGCCCCGTCGCCGCCGCTGCCCGGCCGGCGGCGAAACCTTGAAATCGGAGCGAGCATGTACTTTCAGGATGTCATTTTGACGCTGCAAAACTTCTGGGCCAAGTCCGGTTGCCTGGT
>JAEZBW010000324.1 GCA_023426765.1 Bacillota bacterium | reverse complement strand
GACCCCCCCCGGACCCCCTCGCCGGGAAACGGGGGGCGGGGGGTTGGCCTTGGACGGCCCCGCCTTACGGTCCGTCAAAGCCCAGGGTCGCCCGGCACTCTCCGGGGCAGGACACGCCAAGGGGTGTCGCACCTGGCGACAGCTCCAGGGCCGGCAGGCCGCGCGTGTCCAGGGCCAGCCGCACGGCCATGGGGTAGGCTGGCGCGCTCCACAGCTGCGCCCCGTCGCCGGTCAGGCGAAACCGCACCCGCACCGTGCCCGTGAAGCCGCCAAGGTCCAGGGAAGCCGTACGCGCCACCCCCAGCCCGTCCCAGCGGCCCGAGCGGGTGCTCAAAAACGCGTCCGCCAGCCGGTACTCGCCATCGCCCAGGGCCACCTCAGCCACCGCGCCGTTTTTCCCTTCCGCATCGCCAAACAGCCTCGGAAACCAGGTCAGCTCCAGCGATTTGGCCGGATAGCCGGTGGTTGCGGCATAGGCCGTGAAACACGGCTTGGCGTCGGGGCAAGACAGGGCCGGATCGTTTTGCAGGCGCACGGTTGTCGCGCCAGCGTCGGCCGCGCCCGGATCAAAGCCTTCGGCCGTGAAAAGCGGGGCCAGGACCGCCTCGCCCTCGCCGCCCGACTCCAGGGAAGCGCGCAGGCAGGCCGGGCCGGACAGGGGCAGCGGCACGGACGCGCCGCCAAGGGTCAGCGTCGCGCCGCCGGGATTGCCGATAAGGGCCAGCGCCTGGGGCGAAAGCGCCTCCTGGCCGGCGTTGCCGAGAACCGCCTGTCGGCCGGGCGACAGGGCCACGATCCAGGGGCAGACATTTCCCGACGCATTGAGCACGTACTGCCCAGGATAGGCCGTGCCGGCCGGACACGGGGCCACCGGGGTGTTGGCGGCCAGCCGGGCCGAACGCTCGGCCGCCTCGGCCCCGGGCAGGCCGGGGTCGCCGGACACCGCCAGACGCAGGTCCAGCCGGGTGACGGCCACGGGCTCGCGTTCGAAGCCCGGGCTCATGATGAGGCGCACGGTCAGCGAATGGGCCGGGGGCGGCGACGCGGCCGGATCGTAAGGAATCAGCGAATCGGCGTCCGGGCCGACCAGGACAAAGGCCCGGCCGGTCGGCGTGTCGTCGTCGGGATAGTCCGTGATCCGGGCGTCCATGGCCAGGAAGGCCAGGGCCACGGTCTGGCCGGGCAACGGCGTGAACACGTAGGTGGCCTCCCCGGCCCGGCTCCGGTCGGCCAGGACGAGGGCCTCGCCCGTGGCCCGGAGGTTTCGCGAGGCGGCCATTTCGCCAAAGGCCGTGTCCGGCCGGAAGCTGGCTGAGAAGGCGGCCGACGGCAGGCTCGGGGCGGCATTGGCCAGGGGCAGGCGATGGACGGCCACGCCGGCCAAGCTGGCCACGGGCGTCGCCGCCTCGGGCAAGGGCCGGGCTGGGGCGTCGCCGCCGGTCGGGACCAGGACCAGGGCCTCCCGGGCGGCCCGGCCGTCCGGGCCGCCATGGGGCAGGGACGGCAGAAACCGGCCGGGCAGGTACCAGCGGGCAAAGGCCTCGAAATACGGCCGTGTCCAGGGATCGGACTCCCGCCACAGGATCAGGGCCGCCCGGGGCGCGGCCGCCTCGTCCAGGGTTTGGGCCAAGGTTTTGAGGCGACTGTCGTCGCGACGGTAGAAAAACGGCGCGGCCGGGACATTGGGCGCGGCCAGCCCCAGCCCCAGCAGCAGAGCCAGGACATGGGCGCCGCGACGGGCCGGCAGCCGGGCCAGCAGGACCGACACCCCCAGGCCGGCCGACAGCAAGGCGGCGAACAGGCAGGGCAACACGTAGCGCACCTGGAAATGGTGGGCCGTGGTGGCCCGGCCCCAGGCCAGGCCAAAAGCGCAGGCGAACAGCAGGCCAACGAGAGCCGCCCCGCGCCGCCGGCCAGGATCGACAAGGCCAAGAACAAGGCCGGCCAGGGCCGGCCCGGCCAGCAGCCACGGATAGGCCGGGCGGCCCAGAAAGGCGGCGTAATGGCTGGCGAACGCGGCAAAGGTCGCTTCCAGGGACGCGCCGAGCGGGGCCAGATGCGGCGCGCCCGCGCCAAGAAGATACTGGCGCAGGCCCGACGTCGCCAGCCACCACGGGGCAAAAGTCACCAGGATCAGGCCGCAGGCCACGGCCAGGCCGGCCAGGGTACGGCGGCGCGGCGGGGCCTCGTCGTCCTCGGGCCAGACCAGGAACAGCCCCGTGGCCAGGACGGCGAAGGCCCAAAAACCGGCGGCCAGATAGGAAGTATAAAAGGCCGCCGCGTCAAACCAGCCGACCATCAGCCAGTCCCGACGGTGGCCGCCGGAAAGCGCCCGCAGCAAAAACAGCGTCGCGCCCAGAATCAGGAATCCGAAGAGGGCATAGAGCCGCACCTGCTGGCTCACGTCCACGTGGTAGAGGCTGCCGGCCAACGCCGCCCCGGCGAACAGGCCGCAAGCCGTGCCGCCCAGCCGGCGGCCGATCAAAAAGAGCAGGGGCGCGCAAGCCGCCCCGGCCAGGGCCGAGGGCAGGCGGGCGAAAAAGTCGCTGTGGCCGAAAAACCAGAGCATCAGGTGGACGACGACGTAGTGCAGCGGCGGCTGGAAGTCGATAAACGGCGGATACTGCCAGGCCGCTCCGGCCACCACGTCGGCCACCGAGGGCTCCATGGCCCGCATGAGCGTGGTCAGCTCGTCGTAAAAAGCGACCGACGGCCCGCTCAGCTCGTGCAGACGCGGGGCCAGGGCCAGAAGGAACAGAATAAGGGGCCAGGGACGGCGCAGGTTTTCGGTAAGACGTTTCACGGCCAAGGGATCTATCACGCCGGGCCAAGAGTGCAAGAGGGCCGCGCCCCGGCCTGGCGGCGGGCACGGAGCGCAGCGGCCCAGGGCCGGAGGCGAAATAGGCGACGGAAAGCGACGCCAAGGCCGCCCTCACGGATCGTGGCCGCCTGCCGGGCGACCAGGCTTACG
>JAEZBW010000619.1 GCA_023426765.1 Bacillota bacterium | reverse complement strand
GCCTTCACCTACCAGCCCAAGGGCCGTGAGCTGCACGCCAACTGCGTCGCCGCCTACGACGTCTCCTTCGCGCGCTTCCGCCAGACCATGGAGGCGTCGCGCCAGGCAGCCGATGCCGCCCCGACCCTGACGCCCGCCGGCGGCGAAAGCCAGGGCCTCGTCTACATGACCAACCTGCCAGGCGTAGCCTTCACGGCCCTGTCCAATCCCTGGGACGACCCCTGGCGCGACTCCGTGCCGCGTGTGGCCTTCGGCCAGATCGACCCGGACCGGATGACCATGCCCGTAGCCCTGGAAGCCCTGCACAGCTTCGTGGACGGTCGCCATGTGGGGGAGTTTTTCGGGGGGCTTGAGGCGGTACTGGCCGAGCCTGAGAGGGTATTTGGAGAAGGTGCCTCCGGCGGCCAAAGGGGGTGACCCCCTTTGGGAACCCCGAAAGGGAAATGATGAGGCGGCATTATCGCATTCTTCTCATGAACAAATGCGTACTGGACGACCACAGGAAGCGACTTCGTGCGGGATCGTCCTCTCGCGTAATGGGGGCGGTCTGAAAATAATTTATAGTGCCATCTAATCTTTGCAGGACAATCGACAATATACTGCCCCTTTATATTCCATCCCAAAATCACTTTTTTGGACTTCAGCACAAAACCTTGGGAAATCACCATAGAAAAGAACAGGAAGAATAAAGGACTTGGCAATTTGATAATCTACGCCTTCCCCTGTCAAGAAACCGATAAATTTATTATATCCATCGTCTTTACAAATAGTCTCGAGCAATCTTTCGTCTGATTCATACTTAGAAACCACATTGTATACAGCTTCAAATTGTCTCCCAATCGTACCCATGCCTATCAACTCCTTGTAAAACTACTATAAAAACGCAGCAATGTCGTTGCAAATCAGCAGAAACATCGCCTGATCGGCAAGCAACCACTCGATAAAATAATTTGGGTCCAGGAATAAATTCGACCTGGTCGACGGACTTTCTTAAAAAAAAGACCATCAACTTCAGAAGGGACAAAGTCACTTTGACGTACGCCAGCAAAACAAGACGCAAAAGAAAAAACATCCAAAGGATGTTTTAAAGAAAACTTATCAATAATAGTATTTGCAAGAACTACTTCTGCTGGTTCTTGATCCATTGCAGAACTTCGCTTTGATTGGCAAACCCCGAGGCTCGTGCGGCAAGGGCAAAGGACTCCTCACCGGAGGGCAAGGCGTGACCGGTCTTTCTCTCAAACAAAATCCTGGTCAAGCACGCATCATCCTTAAGCCACTCGGCGTATTCTAAATCACTAAATCCAAGATAGTCCTGCAGGGACCTACTCCCTTCCGATTCATGCCATTGCTGGACATAATCATCAATCTCTTGCGCGTAAGCCTTCCCGGCCAGGCAAAGCTCTATGAAATTTGTGCTAGCTAACATCAATAGTCCTCCCTCGAACAGCATCTTTGATCTTTTCGCCGGACAAGGGGTCTAATGCACCGAGATGAAGGCCTCGTTTGTTATAAACTTCAATCTCTCCATGACATCCGTCCCATTGATAATAGCGGGTCCCGTCCTGGTTTCTCCAGATTTTGCGATTCTGGCGAACCTGATGCAGGATACAGCTGTCAAGAAACGATGGCCTTGGGATCGGTTTCTGTGTCAACTAAACATCCAATCTTTGAACAAAAATATACTATCAGAATATATCGTCGACAGGCGAATAGTCAACCGATGTGCGCTGCGGCTTCCAACTCTTGGCGCACGCCTTCGCCGCAATCAAAAAAACTAAATGGCATTAGATAGTTAACAACTATAAAACTTCCAGACCGAGCCCTCTCCTCCCGCACTCGCGCTAGCCGATCTCCGCCAAAATCTCCCGCGCCGCCGCAACCGGGTCGGCGGCTTTGGTGATGGGGCGGCCGACGATGATGTGGGTCGCGCCGGCGACGATGGCCGCTTTCGGCGTGGCCGTGCGGGTCTGGTCGTCGGCGACGCTGTCCAGCGGCCGGATGCCCGGTGTGGCGATGATGGGCCCCTTCCCAAGCGCCTTGCGCAAAAACGCCGTCTCCAGGGGCGAGCAGACGATGCCGTCGGCCCCAGCCTCAAGGGACGTCTCGGCCCGCAGCCGCACCAGATCGGCCAGCGTGCTGGCGAATCCCGACTGCTCCAGTTGTTCCGCTCCCAGACTCGTCAGCACCGTGACGGCCAGGATCTTCGTTTTGCCCTTGGCCTTGGCGGCGGCGGCCACCACCTGCGGATAGCCGTGCACCGTGGCCAGGGCGATGTCGTGGTGGGCCAGCTGGGCCGTAGTCAGAGCGACCGTCTGGGGAATGTCGTGGAATTTGAGGTCGAGCATGACCTCGTGGCCGCGTTTCGCCAACGCGTCGCACACGGCAAAGCCGGCGTCGAGGAAGAGCTGTAGCCCGACCTTGAAGAAATTGACCTGGGGCGACAGGCGCTCGGCCAGTTCCAGGGCCTGCTTGGCAGTGGGAACGTCCAGGGCCACGATGAGGCGGCGGTCGGCGGATGGTGCGGTCATGGGGCTCACGCGGGGGATTAGAGGTTG
>JAEZBW010000190.1 GCA_023426765.1 Bacillota bacterium | reverse complement strand
GGTTATACCTTACCGATCGTTATGACAGGGAGCCCATCAGGCTTTTAGTGAAGCTTTTCCTGTTCGGGGTTCTTTCGGCCATCCCCACCCTGTTCGTCGAACAGCTGTTAAGCAGGGTCAATTTTTTTCCCGGGCTTTTGTCGGTGGTCTGGACGGCATTCATCGTAGCCGGCTTTACCGAGGAATTTTTCAAACGGGGCGTGGTCATGCTTGCTGCCTATCGCCATAATGCCTTTAATGAAAAACTGGATGGAATTATTTATTGCACTTTTGCCTCATTGGGGTTTGCGACGATTGAAAACATCATGTATGTTGTCACCGGGTATGATGCCGACCCGTATATCGGGCTGTACCGGGGAATATTAAGCGTTCCCGCCCACATGCTGTTCGCCGTGACGATGGGTTATTATCTGTCCATGGCCAGGTTCAGCCCGGATATTAAAAGCCAGGCAAAATATCTGAGAAGCTCGCTTTTTATCCCAATACTGTATCATGGAATTTTTGACTTTATCCTGATGGCACAGATCACTTTACTGTTGGTTCTTTTTATCCCCTTTGTTGTTTTCATGTGGATTGTAAGCCTGAAAAAACTGAACCGGTTTTATAAGGAATCGAAAGCCTTAAATACACCGATATGAGCCTGAAGAATTTCTGCAAGTGAAGTATACGATAGAAATGAATAAGCCCCGGTTTTACCGGGGCTCGTCAGGGAACCTTGAAGGGTTCTTTTTTATTCATTCTCAGGCTTGAAAACAGGTTTCATGAACAAACGGTTCGGTAAACTCAAAAGCCCGGGATCAGGCACAGCCTTACTCTTTTTCCTTTTTTGCCATATACGCCAGCAAGTCTGCGCATCTGGCCGAATAGCCCCATTCGTTGTCGTACCAGGATACCACCTTTACCATGTTTTTTTCAATGACCAGCGTTGAAAGGGCATCAATGGTTGAAGAGGCCGGGTCTCCCTTGTAGTCGATGGATACCAGCGGTTCATCCGAGTAGTTCAAAATACCTTTCAATTCACCATTGGCCGCGTTTTTCAGCGCCGCATTCACTTCATCCCGGGTAACACATTTTTGGGTCTCCACAACCAGGTCAATCACCGATACGTCGGCGGTGGGCACTCTGAAGGCAAACCCATTCAACTTCCCTTCAAGCTCGGGCAGCACAAGACCAATCGCTTTGGCAGCACCGGATTTTGCCGGTACGATCGAAAGCCCTGCAGCTCTTGATCTTCGAATCTCCTTGTGGGGCAAATCCAGGATTTTCTGGTCGTTGGTATAGGCATGAACCGTCGTCATAAAGCCCTTCATAATTCCAAAGCTTTCATGAAGCACCTTGGCCACCGGTGCCAGTCCGTTTGTCGTACAGGATGCGTTTGACACGATATGATGTTTATCTCTGTCATATTTTTCTTCATTCACACCCAGAACAAGGGTGATATCTTCATTGGAGGCGGGGGCTGAAATCAGAACCTTTTTTGCCCCTCCGGATGTCATATGTGCTTCAGCCTTATCTCTCTTTGTGAACAACCCTGTAGCTTCAAGCACAATATCAACACCATATTCCTGCCAGGGTATGGTAGATGGATCCTTTTGCGCCAATACACGAATCGCTTTCCCGTTCACAATAAGATCATTCTCAGTCGCTTCAACAGTTCCGTTGAACTTCCCGAACACCGAATCATATTTCAGCAGATATGCCAGTGTCGCTGCATCGGTTAAATCATTGATCACTGTAACTTCCAGGTCATCCGGATACTTTTCAAGAATGATTTTAAAGGTGTTTCTTCCGATCCTTCCAAAACCATTGATTCCTATTTTTGTTTTCATTGAAATTCCCTCCTTGTGTTTTAGTTCAAATTTATTATAATAGGAAGTAAGACATAAATAAAATGCATATTATTAATGACAGTAATAACATTACGTTATGTCATGGCGAAAGTCAGGTGTTTTCCATGAATCTGGACCTGTACAAAACCTTTTACCATATCGCAAAATGCGAAAGCATCACAAAAGCCGCCGAACAAATGTATATCACCCAGCCCGCCGTCAGCCGTTCAATCCGGCAGCTCGAGGAAGAGATGGGCTGCGTCCTGTTTGTAAGAACCCCCAAGGGGGTTAAACTGACGCTGGAAGGGGAAATCCTGTACCGGTATGTGGAACAGATTTTTCAGTTTCTGTCGGCAGCAGAGAAACAAATCAATGACGTAAAGAACCTGAACAGCGGTGAAGTACGAATCGGTGCCAGTGACACCCTTTGCAAGCATTATCTCGCAAGATACCTGAAGCTGTTCAACACATTACACCCCAAAATTAAAATCCATGTGGCCTGTCCTGCGACGCCGGGTATCATCAGCCTGTTGAAGGCAGGAAAAATAGATTTCGGAATCATCAACCTGCCCTATGAGGATGAACGCCTGCATTTTCAGCGCATCATGGAAGTACAGGACTGCTTTGCTGTTGGTGAAAAATACAGGGTTTTATCGGTGAAAATGCAGCCTTTAAGCGAGATCGTAAAGCATCCTCTTCTTCTGTTGGAAAAGGCCAGCAATTCAAGGCTGTTTGCCGATCAATACTTCTTAAGGAACGGTTTGGAAGCTACCCCGGACTTTGAACTGGGCAACATGGATCTGTTGGTGAACTTTGCGAAACATGATATGGGGATAGCCTGGGTGACGAGAAACTTCTATGAAGATGAAATTGCAGCCGGCAGGCTGTATGAGGTGAAGCCCATTGAGAGAATCCCTCCCCGGCATATCGGAGTGGCCTGGCTGAAAGAGGTACCTCTGTCCAGAGCATCGATGGAGCTTATCAGTTTGCTGAATGACAATAAACCTACCGAATTTTAACAGATTTTTCAGGCATCTCATAGGATATATCAATGAAACCAGTGCGTTTATATACAATTGATCAGAACGGGACAATCCAGAGCTGGATTGTCCCGGTGTTCGTTCTTCTCTGGTTCATTTAATGAAGGATACCAGTTCACCGACAGGCTTCCTTCTTTTTTCCCTTTCAGGATCATTGGGATATCCCAAAGGGGTAAGCACGACTGGACTCATGGTTTTATCCAGTTGGAAAACTTCTTGCGCAGCCTGAGGATTGAACGCACCTATCCAGCATGTTCCCAGCCCAAGCGCTGTAGCAGCCAGGGTAATATGATCCATAACGATGGCGCAATCCACATCCGAATAGTTTTTGCCGTCGCTGCGCCTCCATGATTTTTCCGGAAAGGAACAGACGGCAAGAACATAGGGGGCTTCCGCGAACCACTCCCCGGGATAAACCTTTTTCAGCGCTTCTTTGTGCTGCAGTGTTTCCAGCACGATAATTCTGAAAGCCTGCAGATTGCAGGCCGTAGGTGCCTGACAGGCTGCATCCAGTATTTTTGCCAGTTTATCGGCTTCAACTGCATCCCGCTTGTAGGACCTTACGCTGTACCGTTTTGCGATGACATCGAAAAATTCCATGATAATACCTCCCGAGTTTTCTTTCTATTCTAATATTACAGAATAACGTGATACGCGCCAACTTATTTTCCGGTTTTCATGTCCGGTACTGTGTTTTTACTCTATTACTATTATTTACCACATTTAACGGGTGTGTCAAGATATGCCGGCTGAAGCCCGGTTGTTTATGAACACCCGAATAAGGGTAATACCCACAGGGGATTGCAGGTTTTTCCGCTTGAGAATCCCCGGAGGAAAGCATATAATGAAACAATCAAATCAAAGGCAGATTGGTATGACAGAAAAACGCAAAGACAAAGATATGACCCAGGGGCCAATTGTAAAGCACCTAAT
>JAEZBW010000129.1 GCA_023426765.1 Bacillota bacterium | reverse complement strand
GCTTGAAGTACTCTATCTCATGCTCCTGGACAAAACCTTTTGTTTTTTTATCATCTAATAGAATTCCCATTTTGCTTCCTCCATGTCCTCGTAAAAAAAGAGGCGGTATTCCGCCTCTTTTCATGTTTCTGTTTCCGATTGTTCTGCCTGACGGATTTACCCTTGTTCATTCAGAAAACTGCATTACACCGGGTGAACCTTTTCTTCGTAATTGACCATATCGGGATCGATCTTATACTTCTGTGCTTTTCTGAACTCGAAGAATTTGGTGGCTACCTGCGGGAACAATGCGTAGGACAATACATCCTCGTCCTGCTCCAGATATTCTTTCATTTCATTTCTGATCTTATTCAGCTCGGGTTCGATTAAGTCTGCAGGACGGCAGGTGATCTGCTGTTCATCCCCGATGATCTTTTTCACGATATCCTGGCTGATCGGTGCGGGAGTTTTGCCATATTCACCCTTTACAAGCGCTTTGGTTTCCTTTGGCACCATCTTATACCGTTCACCGGCGATGACATTCATAACCGCCTGTGTGCCAACGATCTGGCTGGTAGGCGTAACCAGCGGAGGATAGCCCAGTTCTTCCCTCACCCGGGGAACTTCCTGGAGAACTTCCTGGTACTTTTCGGATTTACCTGCCTGCTTCAGCTGTGAAACGAGGTTTGAGAGCATTCCGCCCGGAACCTGATACAGCAGCGTATTGATATCCACGCCCATAACCTTTGCATCCAACAGCCCGGAAGCCATATATTCCTCTTTGATCGGACGGAAATATTCGGCAATCTCGGACAACAGATTCAGATCGTACTTTGTATCATATGGGGTATCCTGCAGCGTTGCAACCAACGGCTCTGTGGGCGGCTGGGAGGTTCCCATGGCCATCGGTGAAATTGCACAGTCCACTACATCACATCCGGCTTCAATCGCCTTCAGATAAGTCATCGAAGCAACACCGCTGGTATAATGGGTATGCAGCTGCAGCGGGACCTTAACATTTTCTTTCAGCGCTTTGATCAGTTCAAAGGCTTTATATGGCGTTAACAACCCGGCCATATCCTTGATGCAGATGGAGTCTGCACCGGCTTCAACCATTCCCTTTGCATCCCTGACGAATTGTTCAAGGTCGTGGAATGGGCTGATGGTATAACATACAGCGCCTTGTGCATGACCGCCCTCTTTTTTGGTCGCTTTCATGGCAACTTCAAGGTTTCTGGGATCGTTCAGCGCGTCGAAGATACGGATGATATCCATCCCGTTAGCGACGGCCTTCTGCACGAAATATTTTACAACATCATCTGCGTAATGCTTGTACCCCAGGATGTTTTGCCCACGGAGCAGCATCTGCAGCTTTGTCTTTTTCGCTTTTGATTTGATTTTACGCAGTCTTTCCCAGGGATCCTCGTTCAGAAAGCGGAGGCAGGAATCAAATGTAGCGCCGCCCCAACATTCCAGGGAATGGTATCCCACTTTATCCATCTTCTCGATGATCGGGAGCATGCTGTCGGTTGTCATTCTTGTCGCAATAAGCGACTGGTGCGCATCTCTGAGCACGGTTTCGGTAATCTTTATACCCATGGCTTATAGCCTCCTTTGCTAAATAATCTGTTAAAAAATATTTACCAATCCGCACGATGCTGCAAACAGCAATCGGAAGGTTTTATACTTTTTAACAAGTAAGCGTTATCCGTTGAGAGAAGCGAGCAGGTCTCCGCTGTTTACCGAGGTGCCCTTGGATGTATTCACCGAAGCAACGGTTCCATCCTGAGGAGCAACAATTTCGTTCTCCATTTTCATCGCTTCCAGAATCATCAGAACGTCGCCTTTTTTCACAGCCTGTCCGGATTTTACCTTGACGTCCAGGATGGTGCCCGGCATCGGAGCGGTAACCTTGACTGCGCCTGCAGGACCGGAGGAAGCCGGTGCGGGAGCCGGAGCCGCTTTGGGAGCAGCAGCCTTCGGGGCAGCCGGAGCTGCGGGTGCCGCAGGGGCTGCCTGTGCAACCGGAGCTGCATATGTGACCGGCTGGCTGACGCCGCCTACTTCTTCAACTTCCACTTCATATTGATTGCCATTCACGTTTATTACAAACTTTCTCATATTGATATCCCTCCATCTGGAAATTCATCTTACTCTTCAGGTTTTATAGCCCTCGCAGGGAGGTTGTTCCCCACGCTGTACAATCTTATTATAACGGGATATTTCCATGTTTTTTCGACGGTCTTGTTTCCCTCTTGCTGGTGAGCATTTCCAAAGCCGATGCAAGACGGATTCTGGTTTCAGCCGGTACAATAACATCATCCACATAGCCTCTTGAAGCAGCCACGTAAGGATTGGAGAACTTATCCCTGTATTCCTGAATCTTGTCGTTGCGGCATTGTACAGGATCCTGCGCTTCACCGATGTCTTTCTTGAAAATGATGTTTGCCGCACCATCCGGGCCCATGACCGCAATTTCTGCCGTAGGCCATGCAAATACCATATCGGCGCCAAGATGCTTGCTGTTCATTGCAATATAAGCTCCGCCGTATGCCTTGCGTACAATGATGTTGATCTTCGGAACCGTCGCTTCAGAGAAGGCAAACAGCAGCTTTGCACCATGACGGATAATGCCGCTGTGTTCCTGTTTGACGCCGGGAAGATAACCCGGAACATCGGTAAAGGTGACCACCGGAATGTTGAATGCGTCGCAGAACCGCACAAAACGGGCTGCCTTGTCGGACGAATCCACATCCAGAACACCGGCATTTACCTGAGGCTGGTTGGCGATGATGCCGATGGATCTTCCGTTTACGCGGCCAAAACCGGTGATGATGCTTTGTGCAAAGCCCGCGAGTACCTCAAGGAAATCGCCGTTGTCAACAACGGCAGTGATAATTTGCTTCATGTCATAGGGTTTATTGGGCTCATCGGGTATGACTTCGTTTAATTCTGCAGAAAGACGGTTCACATCATCCGTACAATCTACCAGATCGCTGTCGGAGAGATTGTTGTCGGGCAAAAAGCTTAGCAGCCTTTTAATATCCCGCATGCAGTCATCTTCAGAAGCGCTTCTGAAATGAGCAACCCCGCTGATGCTGTTATGGGTGCCTGCCCCGCCCAGCTGATCAAAGGTGACATCTTCGCCGGTTACCGCCTTGATAACCTGCGGGCCGGTAATAAACATCTGGCTGGTTTTTTCCACCATAAACACAAAATCGGTAATGGCCGGAGAATAAACCGCACCGCCGGCGCAAGGACCCATAATGACCGAAATTTGCGGGATGACGCCCGATGCGATGGTATTTCTGCGGAAGATTTCGCCGAAACCGCTTAACGCGTCAATACCCTCTTCAATTCTGGCTCCGCCCGAATCATTGATGCTGATGAAGGGAGCACCCATCTTCATCGCCATATCCATTACCTTGGTGATCTTTGCCGCATGCATTTCCCCCAGGGACCCACCGATCACCGTAAAGTCCTGAGAAGACACATAAACAAGTCGGCCGTTCACAGTACCATAGCCTGTGACAACACCATCGCCGGGCACTTTTTTCTGCTGCATGCCGAACTCAATGCTCCGGGTTTCAACAAACGCATCCATCTCAACAAAGCTATTGGGATCCATCAGCATTTGAATTCTTTCACGGGCTGTTTTTTTGCCCGATTCATGCTGCTTTTTTATGCGATCCTCGCCGCCCCCGAGGGCGACTTTTTGCTTTCTGGCGTTCAGGTCGTTGATTTTGTCCATTGTAGCCATTTTACCCCACCTCGTTTGTATTTGAAATTTACTTACAATGAATTCAAAAAGTTTAAGTACTGCTGTAAATGATATACAAAGACCATATTACCGCTATTTTACTCTAAATTGATTGCAATTATTAAGAATTATAACGTACCTGACATCG
>JAEZBW010000098.1 GCA_023426765.1 Bacillota bacterium | reverse complement strand
GTCTTCCGCCGTGGAGATGTTGATGTCCGGGGTGTTGAGAATGTTGATGCCGGTGTAGAGGGATACGGTCTTGCCCGAGCCGGTCGGGCCTGTCACCAGAATCATGCCCTGCGGTTGTTTGAGCGCCTCAAGATAGAGCTGCTTCTGAGCCTCTTCATATCCCAGTGCGTCGATCCCCATCTGCGCGCTGGACGAATCGAGAATCCGCATCACGATCTTCTCGCCCCAGAGAGTGGGCAGGGTGTTGACGCGGAAGTCGATGGACTTGGTCTTGGAAACCCGCATCTTGATGCGTCCGTCCTGCGGCTTGCGACGCTCGGAGATATCCAGGCCCGCCATGACTTTCAGGCGCGCGGAAATACGACTGGCCAGTTGGATCGGCGGTTTGGCAACCTCATGCAGCATGCCGTCGGTACGGAAGCGCACACGGTAGATTTTCTCGTAAGGCTCGAAGTGAAGGTCGGATGAGCCGCCTTTGATAGCGTCCAGCAGCATCTTGTTGACGAAACGTACCACCGGGGCATCGTCGGCGGCCTCGCCCGCACCATCGTCTTTGGGTTCGGCATTGCCGCTCTCGATGTCGAGCGCCTCGAGGTCAACATCCCCCAGATCGTCCAGGCCACCGGTGACGCTCTCGAAAATCTTCTCGATCATCTCACCGAGCTTGTCGTCCTCGACAAGGATGGCTTCGGTGGTCAGGCCGGTGCTGAACTGCACATCGGTGATCGCCTGGTGGTTGGTCGGGTCGGACAGGCCCACGAACAGCTTGTTGCCGCGCCGCCAGAGCGGGATCACGCGATGCTGACGGATGAGCTTCTCAGTGACCAGTTCCTTCGGAATGGCCTCTCGGTCGATGCTGGACAGGTCGCAGTAAGCGATGCCGAACTGATCCGCAGCCAGCTCCGTAAGCGGGCGGCTTTTCACCAGCTTGTTCTGCACGAGGTAGGTAACCAGCGACAGCTTGTTCCGTTGTGCCTGCAGTTGTGCCTGCTGGGCGCTCTTTTCGTCCAGCAGTTCGGAGTGCACCAATTGACGGGCGAGACCGGAGAGCACGACTTGATCGTTCATACAGGGATGGCCGAATGATGTATTGCATGCCTTATATCGTAGATGCTCGGTGGAGCCAAACCGGGTTATTTGAAGTGTCGAAATTTGTCACTTGCTGCGAAAAAACGTACGGCACATTGCCGGTAATTCGCACAATGCCCGCCGAATGCGGTGTATGACGATCTGGCATGGAACCTGCTTGCTTCGAATTCAGGTCCTACGACCTCTTCTAAAAAACTGGAGAGAATTATGAAAGCTCAAAAAGGCTTCACTCTGATCGAACTGATGATCGTGGTTGCGATCATCGGCATCCTGGCCGCCATCGCTCTGCCGGCTTATCAGGACTACACCCGTAAGGCCCGCGTTTCCGAAGTGGTGCTGGCTGCCAGCTCCGCTCGTACCTGCGTGACTGAAATCGTTCAGTCCGCCGGTGCCACCAACCTGAACTCCTGTGCCGATTCGTTCGTCGCTACTCAGTTCGTGACCTCCATGACCGTTGGCGCGACTGACGGTGTCATCAATGCTTACGGCAACGCCACCACCATCGGTGAGGCCGTTACCATCACCCTGACTCCGACCATTCCCTCCGGCAGCAACTCCATTACTGCCTGGAAATGCGCCGGGACCCCGACTCGTCTGATGCCGGGTTCTTGCCGCTAATAGCTTCTAGCGTTTCGGCTGGTAGAGTGGCGCACCAGTGGTGCGCCATTTTTATTTGAGAAGAAAGATAATATGAGTCGTGGCGGAATTTTTGTTGTTGTTCTGATGTGCCTCACAGTCATCTGGGGCATGCTGATCGGCAAGGATCTTGGCTGGGATATACTGAACCACCACTATTACCTGCCTTATGCCTGGTGGAACGGCCAGGTATTTACAGACCTCTTTGCTGCTGGCCCTCAGAGCTACCAGAATCCGCTTGGCTATCTGCCTTTTTACTTTATGGTTTCCTGGGATTGGCCGTCCTGGCTGATTGGCCTGTTCTTTGGCGCAATCCATTCAATCAACGTCTATCTGGTATTCCGATTTAGCCAGTGCTTGTGGGGCGGAAAGCCGAACTCCTTATTGTGGAGCGCTCTGGCTACGCTGCTGGCCTGGATATCGCCCATTTTTCTTGCCCTGATTGCGAGTTCCTCGGTAGACGTCATTTCGAGCATCTTCGTCCTGCTGGCGTTGTTGCTTATGGTTTTTCCGAGGAAGACTGGGGGGCGTCGTCTTGATCTGTTCCTGGCGGGCTTCGCGCTTGCTGTCGCGATATCGATCAAGCTGAGTAACCTGATTTTCCTGATTGCACTATGTTCAGTTCTATTTGGCCAATTGATCGGCAAGCGCGCTTCCCTTTCATCGGTACTGGCGTGTGGCAGTGGCGTAGCTATCGGCCTTCTTCTGGGTATGGGGTGGTATAGCTGGGAACTCTATAAACATTTTCAGAGCCCTATTTTTCCCCTGTACAACAATATCTTCCAGTCACCTTATGCGCCTGTTGAGAGCGTAGCGTCCGCCCGATTCAATTCCGGTCTGAATATCTGGGAGCGAGTCTTGCAGATCGCTCAGATGAGGCGGTTCAGCTACTTTGAGGGCTTCGCTCCTGATATTCGCTTCCTGCTCTTGCTCGTTCTCCTGATTGTTGCTTTGCCGTGGGCACTTATTCGCCTGGTGCGGCGGAGTGCCGGGCGCGTTACTCCGGCGGATTGGGAGTCGCTGACTTTCTTCGTTGTTGGCTTCGTGGTCTGGCTAGCGATTTCCGGTAACGGCCGTTACGTTGTTCCACTGTGCCTGCTGGCTGGGGTGCTGCTGGCTCGGTGGTTGTTCATTCTGTTCGGAAACAAACTGGGGCGCGTCCTTGCGTTGCTGCTTGTTTGTCTCCAGGGTGGCTACAGTTTCAGCGCTACGGAGTTTCGATTTACTTTCGAGCAGTGGGATGCGGAGCCCTTTTACAAGATTCACGCTTCTCCAGCACTGGTCAATCAACCCTATCTCCATTTGCTGTTAGGCACGCAAACGAATGCCTCCCTGTATGCCAAGGCGGGATTCAAGGGGGTTATGGCCAATCCCCTGGGGCAGTTCTCGTTTGAGCAGGGTACTCCGCTGGGGGCGCGCTACGGCGTATTGCGGGAGCAGTGGAGAGGACGGGTCCGAGGTGTCTTCTCGAACTTCCTTGAT
>JAEZBW010000597.1 GCA_023426765.1 Bacillota bacterium | reverse complement strand
AACCAATACAAGAACCGAGGAGGCTCAGAAGGTGCAGCGTGCGAAGATTCTGCTTCTTAGTTCATCTGGTATGAGTAACGTAAAAATTGCTGATAAACTTGACATCCACCGTAATTCGGTTGAACTATGCTTAAGAAAATATGCTGTATCGGGTATGGAAAGCGCACTCTGTGATGATTCTGGCAGAGGTCGCAAAGCGGTCCTGAGTGATGATGATAAGACGTATGTACGCAATCTTGCCTGCCAGAAACCGATTGATTTAGGATACGCTCAAGAGCTCTGGACAGTCCGCAGCTTACAAAACCACATCAGAAGGACATGTATTGAAGCTGGTTATCCTTCTCTTGTATCGATTGTGCCGTCGACGGTTAATAAGATTCTGAATGATGCTTCGATTAAACCGCATAAGGTCAGATACTATCTCGAAAAAAGAGATCCTGATTTCGACCAAAAGATGAATGGCGTGTTGATTGTTTATAAGCAAATTGAGATGCAGTTTGAAAGTGATGAAGAAACAGGGATTATAACAATATCTTATGATGAAAAACCTGGAATCCAAGCCATTGGAAATACTACAGAGGATCTTCTTCCAACAACGAAACATGGTTTTGTTGGCCGCGACAGCGAATACAAGCGGTTTGGTACGGTTTCTCTTTTAGCAGGGATGGATCTTATGACTGGAGAAATCATACCCCTCGTGAGAGAAACTCATAAGAGTGCTGACTTTGTAGACTTCCTGAAGCTTCTTGATGAAAAGTATGATAAAGATAAAAAAATCAAGATAGTACTGGATAACCACAGTGCACATACTTCTAAGGAAACACGCAAGTATTTGGAACAGCATGCCGGCCGCTTTGAATTTATCTTCACGCCCAAACATGGTTCATGGTTAAATATGATCGAAAGCTTTTTTGGTAAATTTGCACGTGTTTGTTTAAAGGGTATTCGGGTTAAATCAAAAGATGAATTAGTTCAACGAATCTACCAATACATGGATGAAGTCAACAAGCAACCAGTGGTTTATCGATGGAAATACAAGATGGATGATATAGTAATTTAAAATTTGCCTATTCATTTAAAAAAAAATGATGTACTAGACTTGGGTGCATATAACAAGGATAGCCTTATTATATACAAGTTTGATATAGGTTAATAAACATACATTCGGATTGCATTATTACAAAGAAAAAAGAGACATGAGAAATGACAATAATGATTAGAAGGAGTTTGATGTTTTTGCAACTTAACATTAAGCCCATTCACAATAAGGCCTATAATTGCATTCAAGGGATTATTGTATCTGTTTCTAAGTATTATGGATATGATTGCGATCTAATGTTCGCAAATTCATGGGGGTTTGCTTTCAATCCAACTGATCATAATTACTACACAAGTATAAGTGATAGGATTGAGCATGGATGGAGATCGAGTAATTTGGGTCTTTTGGAGAAATACCATGGCCTTCAGTTTAACTATAAAAGATTAGAAAGTATAGATGAAGCTTTAACAATAATTAGTACTGAAATAAACTTATATAAACCTGTTGTACTATTTATCGATTCATTTTGCTGTCCTTGGAATCCTGCATATCAAAAATATCATATTACTCATTATTGCTTAGCTATTGGGGTAGAAAAAACTAAAGAGATGATCATTTGTATTGATCCTTATTTATCAGAAAATATTGAGAAGTTGCCTTTTGTTAACCTAGCAGAAGGCTATAGAGAATGTTTTACATTTTCTATTAGTGATACAAGATCTGATTCTGATTGGAAAAGATTACTATTGGAATCTGTTGAGTATAATCTAGGGAAGAATAGAGAATGTAGCGCTTTTGACTCAATGCGTATGTTTGCAAATGAATTGAAAAGTAATTTTAGAAAGGAAAAAGAGATATTTGGATGTAATGATATATGGTCTTTTCCACTTGTTAGAAAGATGGCTGAAATAGGCAATGGCAGATCTAATTTTTCCTCAACTTTGGAGTACATAGGAAAAAAGTATGGATTAAAAGATTTTATATGTTACAAAGATCAAATGAACTTAATATGGAAGAAGTGGAAACATATTAACACATGGCTCTTAAAAGCATTCATGTCTGATGATTCATCATATCCAATAGGTGTCGTCTCATCATTAATACTAGAAATTGCAGATACAGAAGAAAAGTATGCAATGGAATTATACTACCTAATGCAAAAGAAAATGGATACTAATACATTCCTTAAAGATATATATCATGAAGAAAGACTAAATTCAAATTCTAGCAAATGCTCTTATGCTTCAGATCTACTCTCAACAGAAATTGTTTATCAAGAATTATTCAATTGCGTATTAAAAAACCCTATAAATAACAGCATTATTTTTAATCAAACTGAGCAATCTTATCAAGATTTGAACGCGAGATCAAACCGAGTAGCTAGATTATTAATAAAAAAGGGTGTAAAACCAAACAAAATTGTAGGGATAATGGTTAAGCGTTCATTAGAAATGGTTATTGGATTATTAGCTATAATTAAAGCTGGTGGTGCATACCTACCTATCGATCCAAGTTACCCATCATCGAGAATAAATTATATGCTTGATGATAGTAAAGTAGATATTGTTTTAACGCAAGGGGATTTAACGAATAAAATAGAATTTAGAGGGCAATTCATTGATTTAAATTGTAGCAGTGATTACGATAATGACAACTCAAACATACTAAGTATAAACACTTCTAATGATTTAGTTTATGTTATATATACATCTGGATCAACAGGAATACCTAAAGGTGTAATGATAGAACATAAGTCAGTTTGCAATTTTATTAAAGGTATAACAGAGAAAATTGACTTCTCTTCTTGCAACACTATACTAGCACTTACGACAATTTCTTTTGATATATTTGTACTTGAAACATTATTAGCATTATCACAAGGCTTGAAAATTGTTATTGCAAATGAAGAACAGCAACGGAATCCAAAACTTCTTTCAGAACTTATTATAAATAATAATGTTGACATCATGCAAATTACACCTTCAAGGTTGAAATTGCTTATAGGAAGTTCGAAAAACTTAGTATGTTTCAAAAAACTAAAAGTTATAATGGTGGGGGGAGAGCCCTTATCTCAGAAATTACTTGATGAATTAAAAAGAATTTCAAATGCTAGAATATATAATATGTATGGTCCTACGGAAACAACTATTTGGTCTACTGTAAAGGATCAAACGGACTGCAACGAAGTAAACATAGGTAAGCCTATTCTCAATACAAATATATACATTGTTGATTGTGAAAATAAAAAAGTTAATGTGGGCCAAGAAGGCGAACTATGCATTGCTGGTTATGGATTGGCAAGAGGTTATATCAATAAACCCGAATTAACTTCTGAAAAGTTTGTACAAAACCCTTTTGAACCAGGGGAGAGAATGTATAAGACTGGTGATATAGCAAGATGGCTTCCTAATGGAGATATTGAGTGTTTGGGAAGAGTGGATAATCAGGTTAAAATTAGGGGATTCAGGATAGAACTTGAAGAGATAGAAAAACAGTTAACCAATGTTGATGGAATTCATGATTCTGTGGTAATCGCTAAGGAAAATTCTTATGGGGATAAATACCTTGTTGCTTACTACATTTCTGTGAAAGAATTTAGCGTCAGTGAAATTAATACCTACTTGGGAAATAATTTACCTGAATATATGATACCTTCTGTTTATGTTAGGTTGGATAGTTTACCTATGACACTTAACGGGAAAGTTGATAGGAGGGCATTGCCAGAACCAATGGAAGAACGTCCCAACTTTCAAATAGAGTATTTAGTTCCCAGTAATGAAGTGGAACGGATAATAATTCAAATATGGAAAAGTGTTCTCAAAAAAAATGTAACTAGTGTGAATGACAGCTTCTTTGAAATAGGGGGCGATTCATTGTTAGTCGTATTGATGTACGAAGAAATAGAAAGATATTATCCGAATAAAATCGGAATTGGCGATATCTTTGCGTACCCAACAATATCAAAACTATCTAAGTATATTATAGAAAAAATAAGCAAAGATAGTAATGTAATTAATACATTAACGCTCCCTATGGATTTTTTTTATATAGATAATAACAATAGATTATTGTTAAAAATTGATGTCAGGGATGACTTATTAATAGCTTTAAAAAATATATCTATCTTTTTAATGATTGAAATTGAAGACATTTTAGTTTCATTATTTATATACTTACTATCAAATATAACTGAAGCAAATGAAATATGTACATATTCGATGCTTAACAATCCTAATATCATAGAACTTGTTAAAGCTGATATTTCAAATGTCTCAGATCTATATGAACTAATTCCGAGCATAAATCAAATAATAAAAAAAGTAGGTAGAATTCAAGTGCCTCGGATTGATGTTTTCAAAGAAAAAAAGGGTAGGCCTATTAATTCAATTATTCCAATGATTTGTCTACAAGAATACTTATGTAACGATATCACGGATATAATGGACATTGTGCTAGTTTTAGGAAAAGAACAGGATTGCATCAATATAACATTGGAATATAATAATCTCAAGCTTAATGGTAAAAAAATGAAAGATATGATAATTAACTATGCAAAATTGTTAAAATTAGTGTCTATTGAACTTAAAAAGTCCCTTTAGGTTCACATTTATTGGGAAAGTAGGGCAATAAAACATATAATGTATATAAACTATATCATAGCATTAATAGAGGGGTGAATCATGAGGCAACTGGCTATACTCTTTCCGGGACAAGGATCTCAATACATGGGTATGTGCAGTAAGTTTCATAATAGGTATTTATCTGTTAAACTTCTTTTTGATGAGGCTAGTAGTATACTTGGTTTGGATGTAAAAAAACTTTGTTTTGAAGCTAGTTATAGTGATTTGATAAGAACTGATAATGCACAGTTAAGTGTTTTTATTGTAAATATAGCCATGTATAGGGTTTTTATGGAGGAACTTAATCTTAAGCCCGCCTTTCTTGCGGGGCATAGTTTAGGAGAGCTTTCCGCCCTAACTTGTTCAGGAGGCATTAATCTCTTTGACTCATTTGAAATTATTAAGCAACGTGGTACTTTTATGCGTGAAGCATCATACTTAACTAATGGTGGGATGGCTGCCGTAACTGGAATTAATAGCAGTGAAATTGAGAAGATATGCGCAGACATATCTTGTAGAAAACAAATAATTGTCGTATCCAATTACAATTCAAGTAATCAAACAATAATATCAGGACATTTTGATGCTATTAAATTGGCTCATCGTAAACTTGAATCAATGGGCTGTCAAGTCGTACCACTCAACGTCAGCGCTCCTTTTCACAGTCCACTCATGCAAATTGCATCGGAAAAATTGCATGATGAGTTACAAAAATATTCATATAATAGTTTGGAAATTCCTGTAATATCAAATGTTACAGGCTTACCATATAGCAGTAAAGATAGTATTGTTGAAAATTTAACCCAACATATTATAAAACCTGTTCTTTGGAAGAAATCTGTGGATTATCTTAAGTCCAAAGGAGTAACCGTCTTTATTGAGATTGGTCCTAAAACAGTTTTAAGAGATATTTTAAAAAAGAACACTTCTTCTATTCAAGCTTTTAGTTTTGATGACGATCAGGACTACGAATACTTTATAAGAAAATATGGTAAAACCCATATTATGGAGTCCTCAAAAAAGCATGCTATCATTCAAATGTGTCTTAAAAATGCGTTATGCACCAAAAATAATCATAATTGCAGTTTCGATGAATACACAAAAAATGTTGTTCAACCATACCTTGAAATACAAGATATGCAGGATAATTTAATAAAGCAGATGATTGAGCCAACCGTAGAGCAGACATACTTTGCCTTACGGATGCTAAAAACCGTATTGTCATTCAAAATAACTCCTATAGAAGAATGTATTGATCGCTTTAACCAGATCTTCATGGAGACAGAAACAGAAGAATTCTTTAGTGATTTCAAAATGGTTGAATAATAGTATTTATACTACAGCATATGGGGGGTAACAGTAGTTGAGCCTAACGAAAAAACTGAAGAACATGCAATTATTGAATGTAGAGGTTGAAGATATTTTTCAATCTGAAAGTCTTGAAAAATATCCTGATATAGCGGTCATTGGAATATCAGGAAGATTTGCCAACTCAAACAACATTCAAGAATTTTGGAATGGGTTACTTAAGGGGACCGACTACATACAGGATTTTCCCGAGATTCGTGCAAATGATTGCAAAATGCTTGCTGACAGCTACGGAAAGATCCCAAATTATTCATTTTTTCAGGGAGCATATCTTAATGAGATTGATAAATTTGATAATGAGCTTTTCTCTATTCCGAAAAAAGAGGCTGAATTGATGAGCCCAGAACAGCGAATTTTTCTGGAATGTGCTTGGACTGCGTTGGAAGATGCAGGGTATGGCGGAAGAAATCTATCAAGTACAAAAACAGGCATATATGTAGGTCATAGTTATGATAATGGAGGTAGTTATAAAGAGTATCTTAAGTTGTTAAATCCTTCACTTGTACCTGCTTCAGTACCAGGGAATATACAATCTATAATCGCCAGCCGTTTAGCTTATATTCTAAACTTGAAAGGACCAAGCTTAATAGTTGATACAGCATGTTCATCTAGTCTTGTTGCTGTACATTTGGCTTGCCAAGCAATAAGAAACGGGGAATGCGATATGGCTTTAGCTGGGGGTATAAAAATATATTACAATCCTGTCGAGAAGAAAAATAAAGCAAATCTAGGCATAGCATCATCAAGTGGCAAAACGAGGACATTTGATAATAGTTCTGATGGGACAGGAATTGGTGAGGGGGCCGGTGCTATAGTAATAAAACGACTCGATTCAGCAATTAGAGACCGCGATAACATATATGCTATTATCAAAGGCAGCAGTATCAATCAGGATGGTAGCTCTATTGGGATTACGGCACCTAACTCACTCGCGCAGGAAGATGTTATAGTTAACGCTTGGAGAAAAGCCGGTATTCATCCTGATACTTTAGGTTATTTTGAGGCACATGGAACAGGCACCAGATTAGGTGATCCGATTGAAATTAATGGTATTCAAAAAGCGTTTGAAAGATATACACAAAGAAAGCAGTTCTGTGCAATAGGTGCAGTTAAATCAAATATTGGCCATCTTGATTGCGCTGCTGGAATAGCAAGCTTAATAAAAGCGATTCTTATTCTGAAAAACAAGAAAATACCACCAACTCTACATGTTAATCAGCCGAACAGAATGATCAATTTTATAGAATCACCAGTATATATAGCTGATAGGATGATTGAATGGATAGATAATGGTTACCCCAGGAGGTGTGGAGTAAGTTCATTTGGTTTAAGCGGCACCAACTGCCATATTGTTCTAGAAGAGTCACCGGTTACCTTGAATAATGACCAAAGTATGGATAAAAATCATAGTATCAATTTGTTGACCTTATCAGCTAAGAACGTTATTTCCTTGAAACAACTTATAGATGAATACCATACCTTCTTAAGTCATACATCAGTAGATATCGATGACTTATGCTTCACCGCCAATATAGGTAGAGGACATTATAATTTAAGGATAGGAATAGTTGCACAATCAATAGGTGACCTGAAGAATAAAATTGAAATCCTAAAGGTTTATGGGTTAGCGTGTTACCCTGAGAAAAATATTTTTTTTGGTGGTACAGAGGCCAATCAATCAAATAGAAGGGCTATTGATGCAATTAATATTACTGGTAAGTGCTTAGATGTTAATATCACCAAATTAATTTGTAAAGAGTATTCCTCAGGAGCTGATATTAATTGGCATCAGTTTTATTCAAACGCTAAGAGAAAAAAAATTAGCCTACCATCTTATCCATTTATGAGAAAAAGGTTCTGGGTTCAGAAAAGCGATTTCATCTATTTGCGGAAAGATCATGATATAAACGAGGTTTATCCGTTAAAGCAAAAAGATTCAGTAGTAGATTTAATAAAACAGCAACTTGATATAGTTCAAAAGATATTAAGAAAACAATTGGATGTTTTATCAGATAGAATTGAAAAGAAAAATTAGGGTAGGGAGATTCTAAAAATGACAACAGATTTTTTCACAGACTTAAGTCAAATATTTCGAAATACTCTTGAAAATGGTATTACAATTGATGTTAATGATAAATTGCAAGAACTAGGAATCAATTCTTTAAGCTTCATAAAAATTGTTGTATCAATAGAGTCTGCATTTAGTGTAGAGTTTGATGATGAATACTTAAATTTTGAGAAATTTAATACTGTAAACGATCTAATAACCTATATAATAAAAAACAGTAAATCTGAATGATTTAGGAGATGAAAAATATGGTCCCTTTAGATATAAATGATATACGGAACTTGGTACAGGATATTCTAGGGTATGAAATCAGTGATGTTAACAGTAATTTTTTTGACCTTGGATTTGGTTCCATTATGTTACCGCTTCTCAAAAATGAGATTCTAAATAATTATGGACTAGATGTTCCTTTTAATTGGTTTTATAATGAGACATCCACTACATACACACTTTATGAATATATTAGAAATAAAATGCTCAATTCTTCAGTCGAAGAAAATATCAAGTCTACTCTAGATAATAACAGTGGGATTGCAGAAAGCAACCAATCAAATACTAGTGAAGATATTAGGCACGTTATGGTAGAACAATTACATGCCATGTCGCAATTAATCAACAATCAATTGGACTTTATTAAAATGATTCAAGGGAAAAGCTCTATTAAGTCAACTCATTCAAACATAAAAACCAGTAGTTTCTTGGATTTTTCATTAGAAGAGCCCTTTATTCCATTCCAAAAAATAGAAACAGAAGATAAAAGTTCACGTAGTACAAAAGTGGACAATGAGGCCATAAGAAATTTTTACAATGAGTACACGTTAAAGACCTCCAAATCTAAAATAACGGTTCAAAAATACCGGTCATGTTTGGCTAATAATCGCAATGTAGCTGGATTCAAGCCATCCCTTAAGGAATTAATATATCCAATAATCGTTAAAAGCGCAGATGGATCAAGAATTATTGATATTGATAATAACGAATATATTGACATTGCCATGGGATTTGGAGTATATCTATTCGGGCACAAGGTTGATTTTATTAGCAATGCTATAAAAAAAGTACTTGATATTGGGTTGCCAATCGGACCTATGAACGAAACTTCTGGGAAAGTGGCTGAACTTATTTGTGAAATGACTGGTGTAGAACGTGTTGCCTTTTATAATTCTGGAACTGAAGCTGTAATGGTTGCTATTCGTTTGGCGCGTGCGGCAACGGGAAAGAGTAAAATAGTATTGTTTGCTGGTTCGTATCATGGCACTTTTGATGGTGTTCTTGCAAGGGCTAAGAATAATAAATCAGGATCCGAAATAGTACCAATAGCACCCGGTATTACACAAAGTTTGATTAATGATGTAATAGTGCTTGAATACGGCGTTAACAAATCTCTTAAGTTTATTGAAGAAAACACTAATGATATAGCCGCTGTTCTTGTTGAACCAATACAAAGTCGCAGATTAGATTTACAACCAAAAGAATTTTTATCAAAACTTAGAATTATTACAGAACAGAATGGAGTAGCGCTTATATTTGATGAAGTCATTACCGGCTTTAGGGTTCATCCAGGTGGTTTACAAGCATTATTCGAAGTTCAAGCCGATTTAGTTACATACGGGAAGGTAATTGGTGGAGGATTACCCATAGGCGTAGTGGCAGGGAAGTCTTCGTTCATGGATAGCATAGATGGGGGTGTTTGGAATTACGGGGATCAGTCTTTCCCCATGTCTGATGGTAAGAGAACATTCGTTGCTGGTACGTTCTGCCATCATCCACTTGCAATGTCTGCTTCACATGCAGTATTGACATATATGAAGGAAATTGGGTACGATTTACAAATGAAATTAAACTTACGGACTTCGATGCTTGTAGAACGCTTAAACGATTATTTTGCCCAGATCGATGCACCAGTAAAAGTCATTAGCTTCTGTTCTATTTTTAAATTTGTTATAGAAAAAAAATTGGAGCTCTTCTTTTATTTCCTTTTAAAAAATGGAGTTTATACATGGGAAGGCAGAACATGTTTTATTTCACTTGCACATACTGATAGTGATATTGAAAATATTATTACAGCAGTAAAGCAAAGCATTTTAGATATGTATAATTGTGGGATATTAGAACTAGACCTTGATAAGGATTACTCAATTGAAGAAGGTAATGCAAAGGTATTACCTAATATTATAGCTTTTGATGATTTATACTATAAAGATTGCTTTTTTAATGCCTTATTCCCTATAATAAGCCACTTTAATAAGAACATTATTGATTTTTATACGAATGAAATTATAGCTTATAAAGTTTTTTCTGGGCAATTATTTGACTTTGGTATTGAATACATATCAAATTTAACTACATTTCAGAGACTCGAATACATGGGTATTTTTACTGTACAAAGAGAGTATAGTAGTGATGTAATAACTGATATTATATGCGATATAAATGCAAATAGGCCACTCATTATCTTAGTCGATGCTTTTTATGAGTCGAATCGGAAAGATACCTTTAATAGAGAACATTTATCTCATTCTTTGGTGGTTTACGGATATGACAAGAACAAAGAGGTATTATATGTTCTTGAGCACGATAAAGCTGACAGCCTTAAATTTAAAGCAACTGCAATAAATTTCAAAGAAATGATTAACTCATACGAAGGTTATATTAGTAACTTTAAAGGGGTTTACGGAAAAGCAAGTCTTTTCTCATTTTACTTAATTGACAAAGGAGAATTAATTCATAACGATAAAGGAAAATACATACAGACTAAATTCAATAACAGAAATTTAATACTAGAAAGGATAGCTTCATTAAAATCTTTTGTTGAGGAATTTGATAAAATAAATATCAATAACATTGGAAGAATACTTCCTATACTTAACGAAATCGTTAATGCAAAAAAAATAGAAAAGTTTCAGATAGAATCTTTGTTTCAAAGTGATTGTTGTTTTATAACAATTCTAGATTCCATAATAGATGATATTAGTATAGTAAGGGCAATTTTATCAAAAGCACAAATTACACAATCAATTGAGTCTAGTACAAAAAACAAGCTGTACAATAAAATGATGAACATTTACAGCAAAGAGGAAGAGTTCTTGAAATTGGTATGCAATCAAGCGATAAGTCAACAATAAAGAACGTTGGTGAAATTTATGGTATTGTTCTGCTTTCCATATGCAGGGGGATCAGCAGCCTACTACTACTCATGGGAAAAGTTTATTAACCGGACTATAAAAGTATATCCAGTTGAGCTAGCAGGCCATGGCAAGAGGTTTGATGAACTACATTATAGTAGTCTTGATGTAGCTATTAATGATCTGTATGAAATAATCGAAAAAAATATAAATTATGATGATTATGCTTTATTTGGTCACAGTATGGGAAGCCATCTTGCGTATTATGTTGCCCAGAAAGTTATATCAGAGGGTAAAAAAACACCTAAACATATATTCTTTTCGGGGCTATACCCACCATACATCATTAAGGATGAAAAGATCATTCACACTTTACCTGATGAGGAATTTATCAAAGAAATAATAGCCTTAGGTGGTATACCCAACGAGCTAAAAATGAGAAAAGAACTACTGAAGGTTTTCATACCAATTCTCAAGTCTGATTATAAGCTTATGGGAAATAGAAATATTAAAAGGTTTAGAGAAAACAATAAATTTGAGTGTGACATCACAATTTTTAGTGGGATTAATGATGAAAAAGTACCTTTTAATGATATCCAACATTGGGGAGAATCCACTACAGGAAGGTTTGAACATTATCAGTTTATAGGGGGACATTTTTTTATCAATAACCACTTTCCGGAGATAATACAAATAATTAATAAAACATTAGACTATAAAGAACAAACACAATAATGGAATATTTGTATCATTAGGCGTCTAAATTCAAGAGATTATTCAATACGATTAAAACAAAAAACTATAAAAAACGAAGATAATAGAAGAAAACGAGAGTAGAGGTATATCCATGAGATTATTTATCAAAAAGTATTTTGTCTTGTTTAATAATTATTTAAAATCGCTCTGGTTTAAATTCTTTCTTCTGTTAGTAATAATGTTAGGTTCTGTACTTATGTTGTTAATCAACCCTCAAATCATTAGAAATGTAATTGATGGCATTACTATGAATATTGAAATGAACGAGTTGATTAACTTAGCAATTCTATTCATTATACTAGCTTTTATCCAACAAGGCTTAAAGTTACTCATAACTTATATTGGGGGGAGAATTAGTTGGACAGCAACAAATAGAATACGAATCAATTTATTAAAGCATTACTTGAAACAAAAAATAGAATTTTATAAAGATCGTAAATCAGGTGAACTCATTGAAATAATTGATGGTGATGTATCAGTCCTTTTTATTTTCTTCTCAAATCTTGCCATTACTTTGATAAATAATTTTCTTCTAGTTATTGGAACCTTGTTTTTTATATATCGCGAAAGTCTGCTTGTTGGATTTGCGGAAACATTATTTATTATTATTATTTCATTTGTATTTGGGAAAATACAAAACGTTGCCATTCCATATTGGAAAAAGGTAAGAGAGCATACTAGTAAGTTTTATGGTTTTATTAATGAGCATATTACTGCTAGGGAAGATATTAAGGCAAATGGTGCTGTTGAATATTCTATGAGCATCTTTAAATCACATATTAGGGATTGGTTCCCCTACCAGAAGAAAGCCACGATTATGGGGTACGCACTACATACCGTGTTTATTATTTCTGTATCAATTAATTATGCTATAATTTTTGGAATTGGTACGTATCTTTGGCTAAGAGGAGAAATAACAGTAGGAACGATATTCCTGTTTTTTAATTATAATTCCTTTTTAATTATACCAATGCAAGAGATTCGGAAGCAACTTAGTGAGATACAAAAAGTATCTGCA
Organism: Bacillota bacterium; assembly: GCA_023426765.1. Taxonomy (GTDB): domain Bacteria; phylum Bacillota; class Clostridia; order DSM-8532; family DSM-8532; genus JAAYJG01. The sequence continues at coordinate 973 of JAEZBW010000597.1, read as the reverse complement.
AGTGTTGAGCGTATTGAGCAACTATTATCCATTGAACCTGAGATAGAAATTGATGGAGGTCGAGAAACAGATTTACCTAAAGAACCCGTGAATATTCAAGTAAAAAATATTAGTTTTGGGTATGACAAAGATATTAACGTGATTAACGATATTTCTTTCAACCTAGAAAGCGGTAAAATATTAGGTATAATAGGTAAAACGGGTTGTGGAAAAACAACTTTGGCAAGACTTTTTATGGGATTCTACCCGGTCAGCAAGGGGGAAATTGTATTAAATGGTATCCCTATTGATGACATTTCACTAAAAAGTTTAAGAAACCAAATTGCTTATGTTACCCAGGAAGTACAGCTATTTAACGCAAGTTTGAGAGATAATATTACTTTTTATAAAGACAGTATACCAGATCATCGTATTATTGAAGTTATAAATGAGATTGGCTTAGATGAATGGTATCAAACATTAAGCAATGGATTAGATACAATGATTCATGCGCATAATATGTCTGAAGGACAAGCTCAACTTGTTGCCTTAGTAAGAGCATTCCTCAAGAATCCTAGCTTGGTTATATTAGATGAAGCCTCATCAAAAATTGATCCTATAACGGAAAAGCACTTACAGGAAGCAATATTAAAATTACTTAAAGGACGTACAGCAATTATTATTGCTCATCGGATATGGACCCTTAGCTGTTCAGATCAAATAATGATAATCGAAGACGGAAAAATATCGGAGTACGGTGATTATGAGCAACTAAAATCAGATGAATCGTCCCTTTTAAGTAAGATTTTTAGGGTTGGAATAGAGGAGGTGCTTTCATGAATAAGGTAAGACTTATCATTAATATTATTAAAGCAAAACCCATACCATTTTTTGCGTATGCTTTCTTTGGGGCCGTTCTGAATTTATTAACCGTTTATTCAGGTATTTTACTCAAAAACATTTTTAATGTTTTTAGTGGACAAATAAATAGTAT
>JAEZBW010000679.1 GCA_023426765.1 Bacillota bacterium | reverse complement strand
TCTTGACCCCCCGTACGATCCAGTCTCAACGACAGCGAATTTTACGGGATACGATAAGGGCGGTTTCGATAAAGGTGAACAGATCAGGTTGAAAAATGTATGCGACAGGCTGAATAAAAAGGGGATTCGGTTCCTGCTGTCCAATTCGGCGACCGAGTTCATCACAGACCTTTATAAGGAGTATAAAATCGACATTGTGCAAGCCAAAAGGGCTATCAATTCAAACCCCGATAAGCGGGGTGAAATTGATGAAGTGCTGGTAAGAAATTTTGAGTAAAACCGATGAGCGCTCCAAAAACGATAAAGCATGGGAGAAGTTGTTTGATAAGTTTGATATCCTGCAGAACATCAGTCATAAGGGATTCTTTGAAATAACTTCGACCGAAATCAATCAGTTCAGGGAAGCAAGGCTGATGACGAAGTTCGATCACCGTGTCAACCTGCCGAAATTGTTTGCGGATAATCATCTGGCCATTTTACCTGTAACCAGAGGAAGTTACATTATTGCTCCTGTGGAAGCGTATAAAGATTTTGAGGTGCGTGACAATCGAATTCACAAGGCCTCTTTCCCCGCTCACATCGACAGCCTGAATCATGAGAATATCAACAGTGAAGCCATGGCCATCCATTGCGCATATGCATCTGGAGTCCTGGCCGATTTTCTGCAGGATGAAGGGCTGCTTCCTACGGTCAGCGGCAGGATGAGCTCCGGTACTTTTCATTTCAATATTCGAAACTCCTTAACAAAAGCCTTTATTCCGATTCAGGTAGAAAACTCCCAGATAGAAATAGACGGAGGGTATGAAGGGTATGAAAGCCTGTGCCTGATTGAAGCCAAGAATTATCTTTCTGATGATTTTCTGGTCAGGCAGCTTTATTATCCGTTCAGGCTGTGGACAGGAAACACCGGTAAGAAGGTCAAACCGATATTTCTCGTGTTTTCAAATGGTATTTTCAGTTTTTACGAGTATGTGTTTGAAGACCACCACAATTACAATTCATTGGTGTTAATCCGGCACAGAAATTACAGTATAGATGATGTCAGTATCAGCCTTGACGACATACTGAATGTCCTGAACAGGGTGAAACACATGGAAGAGCCGCCGGTACCCTTTCCGCAGGCAGACAGCTTCGACAGGGTTATAAACCTGTGTGAGTTACTGGCCCAAAACGATATGACCAGGGATCAAATCACCATGGAATATGCTTTTAATGCCAGACAAACCAACTATTATTCTGATGCGGGCCGGTATCTGGGTCTTATTGATAAGAAGCATGAAGCAGAATCTCCGGTTTTTACACTTACCGATGAAGGCAGAAAGATTTTGCACCTGAAATACAGGCCCAGGCAGCTGATGTTTGTCGAACTCATTCTGAAGCACACCGTTTTCAGAGATATCCTGAAAAAAGTTCTGCAGCACGACGGAAAAATACCGCCAAAAGGGGAAATAGTATATAACATGAAACAGTGTGACTTATTTAATGTAAATGCAGACAGTACCTATGAGCGAAGAGCATCTACTGTTGCCAGCTGGATGAAGTGGATCCTGGATTTGCAAAGATGACTGTTCAAGCCTTGAAGCTCATATTTCTGAAGGTCACCAGCGATGAAAAATGAAGTATTTGAAGGCATATGCTGAAGTTTCACCATAAAGAGAAAGGGAGAATCACAATGCAGGTTAACGGACAAACCGACGGAATGAAAAAAAGCGCTCTGGATATATTGGAGCAGTTATATGATATAAAGGTGCCCAGGGATCAGCTCTTTACCGAAGAGATGATATTCGTACTGGCAGAGGTTACTTCCGCAGCAAACCGGGAAGTAGCCATATACATTGACCGAAAAGGGAACGTACAGGACGTCAGGGTGGGGGATAGTAAAACCGTCAGCCTGTCACCTGCCGAAGGAAGAAGAAAAGATACGGGCATTACAGGGGTTCGCTGCATTCATACCCATCCCGGCGGCTCAACAGCGTTGTCCGAACTGGATATCAGCACGCTGAAACAACTTCGGCTGGATATGATGATAGCCGTTGGCACAGTGAACGTGAAAATAACCGGGGTTTCCGCAGCCATCCTGGATTCAGACCTGGAAAAGGCAGAAATATTCGGGCCTTTCAGCCCCATGCAGAGCGAGCTTCATGATTTAATTACCTTGGTAATCGAGCGCGACAAACCGGGCAAGGAACTGAATGTCATCGCAAAAGATGGCATGGAACGGGCTCTTCTGATTGGCATCGAAACCCCGCAGACCGTATTTATCTCCGGTGTCAGTGAGGCGGAAATCTCGATGAAGGAACTGGTGGAGCTGGCTAAAACAGCGGGGGCCTATGTGGTGGAAGCCATTGTTCAGAAAAGGCCTGCAAGAGATGCCGCTTACCTGGTAGGGAAGGGAAAACTGAAGGAAATCAGCCAGATTGTGCAGACGAAAGATATTGATATCATCGTGTTTGACGAAGAACTGTCCAGCTCACAGATCAGAAACATCGAGGCCAATACCGGTGTTAAGGTAGTAGACCGTACCGGCCTCATCCTGGATATCTTTGCCGGAAGGGCAAAATCCCGCGAAGGCCGGGTTCAGGTAGAACTGGCGCAGCTGAATTATCTGCTGCCGAAGCTGGCCGGGCAGGGAACCGCACTATCCAGGCTTGGCGGCGGTATCGGCACAAGAGGCCCCGGTGAAACCCAGCTTGAAACCGACAGGCGGCATATCCGCAGAAGGATTGACTACCTGAAATCGCAGCTGGAAGAAATTCAGGGACAGCGGCAGGTGATCCGGCGGGAGCGGGAGAAGAACAAAATGCCTGTAGTGGCCCTTGTGGGTTATACCAATGCGGGCAAATCTACATTGCTAAATACTTTGTGCTCTGCTGATGTGTTTGCAGAGGATAAACTGTTCGCAACGCTGGATACCACCACGAGAAAGCTGAAGCTGGACGATGCAGCGACTGTGCTGTTATCAGATACCGTTGGGTTTATCCGCAAGCTGCCGCACCATTTGGTTGAAGCGTTTAAAGCAACGCTGGAAGAGGCAGTTCTGGCCGATTTGCTGCTGGTTGTCGCCGATGCGGCCGATCCCTTCGCTCCCGACCATATCCGCGTAGTGGATGAAATACTGAACGAACTGGGTGCATCCGGAAAACCCTCCATCGTCGTTTGGAACAAGTGGGATAAAGTGGCCGAGGATTTCCGAACCCCCTATTTCAGGGACGGCAGGGAAGAGATCAATGTTTCGGCCTTCACCGGCATGGGCCTTGATGATCTGAAAGCAGCCATCAAGCAAAAACTGGAAACCAAGACTGAAGAGTTAAAGCTGAATGTACCCTTTTCCGAAGGATGGGTTTTGCCGTACCTGTATGAAAACGGCTCGGTAAAGAATGTAGCTTACAGTGAAAATACCTCTATGGTGGAAGTTGAAATTGATAAAAAATGCATCAACCGCATCCGGCCATTCATTGTTCTCCCTTCAGCCGCAGAACAGGCCGTGATGAAGGACGGCAACGCAAATGCGGTTTACGGATATGATCCGTCCTGCAAGCCCTAATCAAAAAGTTAAAATTCTGTAATGGCCGGAACGCAAGCTTTTCCGGCTTTTTTCATGCGATTGGCCGATAGGAATACTCTTTACAAAACAACGATTAATCGATAAGATAGATGTACAATATGTTGAAAAACTTCGACATAACCATACAATATATTGTAAACTGGGGGTAAAAAAGTATGAAACTATCAGAAAACGCGGTGAAGGTACTAGAGAGAAGATATTTAGCCAAAGACGAGAATGGCAACTTAATTGAGAATCCCGAGCTGATGTTCAGAAGAGTGGCAAAAACCGTAGCAATGGCAGACAAGGACTTTGTTGGTGAAGACGAGCTGAAAGCGATCGAAGAGCGGTTTTTCAACCTGATGACCCAGCTTTATTTTTTGCCCAATTCACCCACACTGATGAACGCCGGAAGGCCCCTTGGCCAATTGAGCGCTTGCTTTGTACTCCCCATTGAAGACAGCATGGAGGGCATTTTCGACAGCGTGAAAAATGCAGCGCTGATACACAAAAGCGGCGGTGGGACAGGCTTCAGCTTTTCAAGGCTGCGTGCCAAAGGCGCTTCGGTGAATTCCACCGGGGGCGTTGCCAGCGGCCCTGTCAGCTTCATGAAGGTTTTCAATTCCGCAACTGAAGCCGTGAAACAGGGCGGCACCCGAAGGGGCGCCAACATGGGCATCCTGCGCATCGATCACCCGGATATTCTGGAGTTTATCACCTGCAAGCAAAACAATGCCGACATCACCAATTTCAATATCAGCGTCGGAATCACCGAAGCCTTTATGGAAGCGGTGGAGCTGGGCAAGGATTATGATCTGATCGAACCCAAAACGAAGAAAAAGGCAGGAAGCCTGAACGCCCGCGAAGTTTTCAACATGATGGTGGAAATGGCCTGGAAAAACGGCGAACCCGGCATCATCTTCCTGGACAGGCTGAACCGCGACAATGTGACCCCCGAGCTGGGTGAGATTGAGAGTACGAACCCGTGCTTCCACCCGGATACATTGATTTCAACCGAAGAAGGGCTCGTGCCGATCAAAGAACTGTATGAAAAGTACAAGGACGGAACCTTTAATATATATGTGGATAAACGCGTTCAAGGTGAAAAGCTTGAACTGAATGGCCGTACATATTATCAGAACGGTGTGGAACTAAAACCTGCCAGAGTGTTTATGACCGGCACCAAGCAAACCTACAAGGTAACGCTGAAAAATGGACAGGAGCTGAAGGTTACCGGAGATCACAGAATTCTGACCACCGATGGCTGGAAGGAAGCGAAAACACTTACTGAGAACGACATGGTTCTTGTCCAGTCCGGAGCGGGAACCTTTGCAAAGCAGGATTCCATCGGTGCAGACATGGGTCTGTTCCTTGGCTGGGCTACCGGCGACGGCTGGTTTACCGTAGCACAGGATGTTGTTGGATTGACCTTTGCAGAAAGTGAAGTTGATATCTGTGAAACCCTGAACCATATTGCACAGGAAAATGGCGGAGGTACCAGGAAGGCCTTCCAGCGTGAAAACAAAACATGGAACCTGATGTACAAGCGGAAGGACTTCATTGAAAAGGTTTCATCTATCGGCTTGAAACCGGTCAAGGCACCGGATAAAAGGGTTCCTGAGGGAATCTTTACAGCTGCCAAAGAAACGGTTATCGCATATCTGAATGGTTTGTTCAGCTCTGACGGAACCGTGAATGATGTTGATGATAACCACAGGGATGTAAGGCTTTCTTCTGCGTCTGAAAACCTCTTAAAGGATGTGCAGCTTTTACTGCTCCAGCTTGGAATTTGCAGCAGTATTTATAAAAGGGAAAAAGCAAACCAGCATCCCTTTACCTACACAACCAAGAGCGGCGAAGAAAGAACCTATATTGGCGGAACCTATTATGAACTGATCATCACCGGTGACGATATGGCACTGTTTGCTGAAACCATTGGCACACTGGTGAATGTTGCAAAAGATATCAAACTGAAGAAGGCTGCCAGGATTTCCAGGAAGAAAACAAAGTTCATGTCTTCGGTTATATCGGTTATCGAAGATGAAATCACACAGGTTTATGATATCAATGAAGGCGACACCCATTCCCTGATCGCACAGGGGTATGTTGTCCACAATTGCGGTGAACAGCCCCTTCTTCCGTATGAAGCCTGTAACCTTGGATCCATCAACTTAAGCTTGTTGGTAAAAGAAACCGATACCGGCATGGAAGTGGACTATGACAAACTGAGAGAAATTGTTCATGAAGCAGTACATTTCCTGGATAACGTTATTGATGTAAACAAGTATCCGCTGCCCGAAATAGACAAAATGACCCGCGGAACCCGTAAAATAGGGCTTGGTGTCATGGGTTGGGCGGATATGCTGCTGCAGCTTGGTATCGCTTATAACTCTGAAGAAGCAAACAGCCTGGCTGAAAAAGTGATGAGCTTTATCAATGAAGAATCACACGCCAAGTCAATCGAAATCGCTAAGGTTAAAGGCGTATTCCCGCTTTATGATAAGAGCATCTTTAAGAAGGAGAAAATAAAGATTCGTAACGCGACCACCACAACCATTGCACCAACCGGAACCCTGAGTATTATTGCCGGAGTTTCCAGTGGTGTGGAACCGTTGTTCGCCATCTCCTTCATTAAGAACGTTATGGATAATGACGAGTTGGTGGAAACCAATCCGATCTTCAAAGCAGTGGCAGAAGCCAGAGGTTTCTATTCTGATGAGTTAATGAAAGTCATCGCTAAAAAGGGCGGGCTTCACGATGTGGAAGAGGTTCCGGAAGATGTGAAGGAAATCTTCGTTACAGCCCATGACATCACACCGGAATGGCATGTCAGAATGCAGGCCTCGTTCCAGAAGTACACCGACAATGCCGTATCCAAAACGGTGAACCTGAGAAATGAAGCCACCACCGACGATGTTCGCGATGTATTTATCAATGCCTACAAAACCGGTTGTAAAGGTGTAACCATTTACCGAGACGGTTCCAGAGATATGCAGGTTTTGAACATCGGCAAGGTTAACGGCAAGGAAGAAGCAGAACCGAAGAAGGAAGAAAAGTTAACAGGCAAATTCAAAATCACCCCCAGGCCCCGACCGGATATTACAAATGGCTTTACCGAAAAGGTTAAGACCGGTTGCGGAAACCTCTACATCACCGTTAACTATGATGAAAACGGCATCTGCGAGGTGTTCACAAACACCGGCAGAGCGGGAGGATGCCCGTCACAGTCCGAAGCAACCAGCCGCCTCGTATCCATTGCGCTGCGCTCAGGCATGGATGCCGAATCCATTGTTGAGCAGCTGAAAGGAATTCGCTGCCCATCGACAATCCGCCAGCGTGATATGAAGGTTCTTTCCTGCCCCGATGCCATCGGCCGCATGATTCAAAAGGTTATGCTGCACCAGAACGGTAACGGCAATGGAAAGGACAAGCTTGAAGCCGGTTCCGAACCGATTCGCGGAATGCTTCAACGCCCCACAGCCCGCCAGGTCGGTGCGGTTGACAACCTGACCGGAGGTGCCGAACCGAAGCGCAACCACCACGACGACAGCAAATGCCCGGAATGCGGCGAACCACTTGAGCATGAGGGTGGCTGTAAGATGTGCAGAAGCTGCGGATACTCGAAGTGCGGATGATCCCAGGACATATTTAATGATTTTATAACATTGTAATACAAAAATCGAAGGGAACAGACACTGATAAATGGTCTGTTCCCTTCTCTTTAGGCAAAAAAATGAAAACTTCTTTTCATAGTTACTTTTATTGTAAAATGGTGACAATAGGAATATAATGACATTGAAAATTAATCTGCTTCCTAAATTATTTCTCTATTTATAAACCGCTTGAACCAGTTGTTGATTTATATTGAGAAAATAACAGAAATGCTGTCATTAGAATATTTCTAAGGAGCAGTGCAGTGAAATTGTTCATTTTCTTAACTGCTAATAGCAATTCGACAATGATTTTACATGAAGGGAAGACTTTTAATGTTATTTTTAAGAATTGCACTACGAAATATCTGGCGCTGCAAATTAAAAAGTGCATTGACTATACTTATTTGCATCTGTATCTGTACACTACTCAATCTATATTGGGGTAATATAGTAAGCAACAGAAATCAACTGGTCGGTCTGGCTGAAAGTATGCCAATATTCTGCAAAATCACCAATCTCAATGGCTCAATGGAATCGGGACTGGAAATTCCAGAGGAACAGATTCTAAATCTGCAATCGTCTTCTCATGTGAAAAATCCAGTATTTACTGTCCATCTTATGGCAGGAGAGGGAGAATTTCTAGTAGAAGATTGGAGAAAACATCTGAAAATACCGGTTATTGGGACAAATTCCATACAGGGAGTGGAAGGGATTACAAGTGAGCAGATTACTCTGAAAGAAGGAACGAGCCATGATTTTTTAAATACTGCGGTTCGCTCGTGTATTGTCAGTCAGAGACTTATGAAAGAATATAACTGGAAAATAGGCAGTTCTGTTTCTCTGAATCTTTATTATTATCGTCACGAAAACGAATATTTTCTGAAATTAGACCCGTTGGATTTGGTTGATTTTCAAATAATAGGAACTATGGAGGAAGCACCTTTCAAAGATGATGGTTATTTGCCTCCAGAGATAATACTGCCTTTTGAAGCGGTACAGGAAATCTATCATGCAAAAGAGATTCCGTTTTCAGCGGACAGCACATCCTTTTACCTTGCAGATCCACTGAAAATAAACGACTTTAAGGCAGAAATGAAAAAAAACCACCTGTTACCGATAGCTCCATATGCAAAGGATAGCTATAAAGGAGTGGCACTATTTGTAAAAGATTCTGTATTTATTGACGCAGCAAACCGATTAAGACAGGTCATGGACACCCTTCTAAAATTTCTGCCTATCGTACTGGTCATTGTCATATTTATTGGATATATTATAAGCTACATGATGGTATATAGCCGTAAAAAGGATTTTTCCATTATGAGATCAATCGGATTTCGCTACAAAGAAGTTTTTGCAGTATTTTTTTTGGAACAATTTCTGTTAGCACTGTGTGGAAATATTGTTTATTGTATCATTTCCGCTATTTTTATAACGCAAAACCTATCGATTCTATTGGTTGTAAATCTTTGGTTTCTAATCAATTTTATGTTGGGGAATGTGATCTCCATTTGGATATTCGGCAAACGAAATGTGATGGAAGCTCTTTCACGGAATGATTAGATTTTTTAGGAGGAGACAAATTTGAAAGTGATTGAAGTGGAGCAGGTAAGTTATACATACAGCACAAAATATCAAAAAATAGAAGCGGTAAAAAAAATCAGCTGTTCTTTTGAAACAGGGAACCTGTATGCCATTACGGGTGAATCCGGAAGCGGTAAAAGCACCTTTTTATCCTTGCTGGCAGGTCTGGATCTTCCGACTTCCGGGAGTATTTATGTGGATGGGAAAGACATGAAAACCATAGACCGTGACATCTATCGGAGGGATCAGGCTTCGGTAGTCTATCAGTCCTTTCATCTATTTCCTTTGCTCACCGCACTCGAAAATGTTATGCTTCCCATGGAATTAAAGGGAATAAAGAAATCAGAAGCGAGAGAACAGGCGAAAAACCTGCTGGGTAAAGTGGGACTTGCAGATAAAATATACCGTCAGTTCCCCCAGATGATGAGCGGCGGAGAGCAGCAAAGGGTGGCAATTGCCAGGGCGATGGCTGCTGGTGGAAAGATTCTTCTGGCGGATGAACCAACGGGAAATCTGGACAGTAAAAATGAAAAGAACATTGTGGAGCTACTTAAGAACCTGGCGCATATGGATGGCTATGTGGTGATTGTGATTACCCATAACCCTGAGGTCTCCGCAGAAGCAGATGTAGTTCTTAGATTGAAGGACGGGGAATTGCAAAGAGGTGACGAAAATGATTAGGAATAGTTTCCGTCAGCTGCTGCGTACACCAATCAAAACAAGTCTGTTTTTGCTATTGATTTTAATAGCAGGAATGTTCCTTACGTTAGGCATTTCTTTGTGGGTCATCAATAACCGCAACATAGAATTCTACAAGAACAGTTTTATAACGATCGGTACAGTGGAGCAGAGGGAAACATCTATAAAACAAGTCGAAAGCTGGGATCCTTTTAAGAAAGAATACATCATTTATCAAGTTCCGGCATATGGGAAGACGATACCATTATCTGTACTGGATTTTGAAGGGGCGCAGTATATCCGGAAACCGGAGAAACGGCCTCATTATGCCTCCTATAATCCGGAATACAAACTGCAAAGGGAGGTTTTCGGACTATCTGTAGTTGAAATCACTCCACAAGAGGATGGATATCCAAATCAGCCGCTATCTGTAAAGATATCCAGGCTGCTTTTCGGAAAACTGTTTATAGAAGGGCAGACCATCGATATTTGTGATCAGACACTGGTGAATCCTAAACCGCTTTATAAGGGAAAGACTTATGTTCTTTGTATTCAAGAAGTTCCTATAATGGATGGAGATCAATGGAGATTTGAATATTACCCACACTCTGTCATTTTATCCAGGCAATATGATCCTGATGGAGTACGTATACAAGATGATCTGAAGGAAGACTCTCTCTATTATGAAGTCACAGAAGATTTTTATACTACGGAAATTGGAAAGCGTTTTATGGAATTTATAAAAGGCTTGGAACAATATGAATGTTCCATCCCGGTAACAGGAACGAATGCGACCATTCTTTTGATGCCCTTTTATGATAAGGACGCTTACCTGATTCAGGGTCGTGATATTACAGAGGATGAGTATGAAAAGGGTGAAAAGGTCTGCCTGATTCCAGGCAAATTCGCAAAAGATAACAATCTTAGCGTGGGGCAATCAGTAAATTTAAAACTTTATTATGCAGATTATCAAAGTATAGCAGGCGAGTATTTTGATATTGGCATCAATGCAGAACTAAATGCAAAAGGAGAAGCCTATTCTGTATTTGAAGACAGCGATTATATCATTGTAGGTATCTATGACACGGCTCCCGGAACTATCAATGGAAGTTATAGTTTAGCAAAAAATGAGGTAATTATTCCTTCCAAGTCGATAAAAAACAGTGATGTAAATAATATAGTTGGTTATGGTCCCATGAAAGGCAATACCACGTCCTTCCAGATACCAAACGGAAGTATAGAAGAATTTATGAATAAGTGGGGAAAATTAGGATATGACCAATTAGAAATCAATTTTTATGATCGAGGCTATTCCAGACTAAAAGCCGGAATGGACAATATGAAGAATATGTCCCTTACACTCACAATTGTGGGATTTGTTATGGTTGTATTTATACTTTTGCTCTTTAGTCACCTGTTCATTATTAAACAGGAAAGACGTACGGCAATTGAACGTTCCCTGGGAATGGAGAAAGGAAAGTGTATGGTCTCAATTTTGTCAGGAATTACGATTATTCTTATTCTGGGAGGTGTTTTGGGAAGCAGTGCTGGTGGCGGCATTTCTCTATGGCTTTCACAAAAAGATGTCAAGGATACTTATTATAGTACTATGTACAGTGGTGGTACAACTGAAGAAGAAATAAATGAAAATGCACGAGACTGGGGAGAGGACATATCAATGGTTATACTTATTTCCGCTTTTTCCATGAGTCTGATTATCCTTTTAGGTGAGGGAATATCAGTTGTTCAGATGAATAGAAATTTAAGATGTGAGCCAATGGAGTTACTGTGCAGGCAAAAAGAGTAGAAAACTGCTCATTATGTTTATTACCAACGTCAAAATCCATTTTGATAGGAGAAAAAACATGGCAGAAGTTATTCATTTTGAGGCTGCAGATTTGCCAAAAGTATATCTGGTCGGAAAAGAAATCAGGCATAATATAGAAGATTATACGAAAGGTCATAATCGCATCCCGGCTTTTTGGGACAAGTGTTTGGCTGATGGGACTTTTTCTGCGCTTGAAAAACAACAGAATTACATATACGAACCTGCATATGTGGGTGCTTGCATTGACTGGGGCACAGGGTACGGCACTTTTTCTTATATCTGTGGAATGTTATTTAGAGAAAGCGTGACAGTACCGGATGGATATGCTATTCGTAAAATCGGTGGAGAAAAAATAGGGATATGCTGGATAAAGGGCAAGGATGCTCCTGATGTTACAAGCAGTGCGCACACACTGACCATGGAGGCAATAAGGAATGCCGGTCTTTGCCCCAATCAGATGAAATGGTCCATGCAATTATTCACGAACTCTCGATTTTCAGTACCGGATGAAAAGGGAGAGGTAATTCTCGATTATTATATACCGTTAGCCAAATCATTTGAAAGTCTTGGAAATAGATTAGTCGATTCCTATATAAAAACCTATCCTGCTTTTAAGCCGGTTAAGGAATGTAATGCGAGTGAAAATTCTCAGAAACAGATGTATGACTTTCTTTATGAAAGCCTTACAACGATTTATTCGGATTTATCAACGTTCAACATATCCCATGAGCCCGACGATTATTATGAGAGTTGGCAGTTAATGAACGCTAAACCTGAGCTGAATAAGAAAACACAAAAAATTAAATATGAGTTTTTTGCCGTTTATGAATGTTTCATCAAAATGGGTTTAGCAGGGCAAGTCCTGCAAGACAGCTTATTTATTGCTAAAGGTGATCTGCAAATTAAACAGAAAATGAAAGATAAGCTTCGTCTTTTCGGCCTTGTCTGTGAGGAGAAAGCAGATGGCTATTCTATTACACACAACAAATACAAGGAAATTTTTTCAGCATGGAAGCTGCACTGTAGTTCATCAAAATATGGTAATGTAAGTACAAATGAAATAATGCATTTCCTGCATGGACGGTTTATGGATAAGATGTATACGGCCGCAGAGATGTTCAGTAAGGTGAGTGATTCAGTACTGATCTCTGAGCTTGAGCAGTATTTTCTTGAGAAAGGATACACCTGTAATTTTCACGAAATTGGCATTAAATACGAAAAGGAGTACCCGAAAAAGCAAACGGCTCATATGAATATATATTATGATTGGAGAAAGATCAATCCGTTGATACTTGATTTCAAAGCTCCCCATTTCAGTAAGGTGATTACGTTTTATGACGAGATGGATGATGAATTAAAGGATATGGTCTTCAATAAGACAAAGACCTGCGACGGATGCGGTTATTGTGTTCAGACCGATAAAACTGGAAAGCGTCCAAAGCTTGCACAGTGTCTTGAGTTCAATGATGTTAAAAAGCTAAAATGTCCATTGTATCCAAGCTTCGTATGGGATAATGTAAACACAGGAATGATATCCAAAGTTAAGAAGCTGTTTGATTTTGCAGAGAGTGTAGTTAAATAATATATCTACAATAAGCTAGATTACATATCATGGGAAACTCTTGCATGGCTTATTCCTAAGAGAGCTTATTCAATATGTCCTCGACGGGCTACGCTAAGTAAAGTCGGAAATCATTTTATGAGTGAGGGTGAACTTCTTTTAAGACCAGATAAAAAAGACCGTCGGGCTCTGACCGACGGTCTTAAATGATATTACGAGGTTTATTTCCGGTTTATCATTTTATAGTTAGGCTTTTCAGGATATTTCCCCAATAATTCTTCATTCAGTTCCACACCAAGTCCGGGGCGGGTCGGCGGTATAATGTAGCCGTCTTTCCATTCAATGTATTCCTTCACAATCTCTTTGTCGAAGCCGTCACATTTACCGATACATTCCTGGATGAGGAAATTCGGGCTGCATGCGCCAAGATGTACGGCAGCGGCAAACGCAATGGGGCCGCAGTACATCCAGGGTGCGATCTGGGCATAATGTGCCTGGGCCATGCCGGCTATCTTCTTGGATTCCAGAATGCCGTTTACCCCTACATGAACCTGAATAATTTGAGCGGCTTGTTTTGCCAGCACAGGCTGATATTCATAGATCGATATCAGTCGTTCTCCTGTAGCAATCGGGACAGAGGTATGCTGTGCAACCCTTGCCATTTCATCAACATTTTCCGGAGGTACGGGTTCTTCAAACCAAAGCGGCAGATAGGGTTCCATCAGCTTGGCATAAGTGATGGCGGTATGGGTACAGAATTGACCGTGGGTGCCAATCAGGATGTCCATTTTATCACCCACTTCTTTCCGGATTGCCGCTACGCAATTTTCCGCATAATGCAGTTCTTCCAGGGAGAGATTGCGGGGAGCCGGGTTTTCCGGCATGCTTGGGTCGAGCTTAATTGCGTTGAAGCCGTCATCCAGACACTGACGTGCAGCTCTGGCGTAATTTTCCGGAGTGTCTCTGTCATATATTGATTGCAACCAATCAATATGTGAAACCAAATAGGTATAGGAGCGCAATTTTTCGTTGATCTTTCCACCGAGCAGGTTATATACCGGTTGATTGGTTGCCTCCGATGATATCCCAACAAGCCATTTCTATGCCGGCAATTGCCTGGGTGGAGATCATGCCGGGATGCCGGAAATAATGCAATCCGCCGCTGTAGAGAGTTTCCCATAGCAGCTCAATTTTGAATGGGTCTGCACCGAGCACATACATATCTCCGAAATCCTTGATCATTTGCACGAGAGTTTTTTGCCTTTGCATAACAGCATTGCATTCGCCGTAACCCACTATGCCTTCGTCAGTGACCAGCTTTACAAAAAGCCAGTCTTTACCCCCTTTGCGCTCGTTTGGGTTTCCCACAACAAAGGTAGTTATTTCTACGATTTTCATAACGCAATCCTTTCCGCTTTTATTTTCCGCATGATGATCCCCCGTGATAACAATCCTGGTCTGTTTAAAAGCCTGGCGGAAGCCAATGCGGTTTTTGACAGCGAATGGGCGGCAAAGTTCTTCGATCAGATTCAGACGGGCAATGGTGTCATTATTGCTGGAACCGCCGCAACCGGTTTCAGGAATTTTACCAATGACGACAAGGAAATAAAGGTTCCTGCAGATGCCAAGGGTTTACTGCTTCGTGTTATGGAAAGCCCGGTATCTATGAAAATGGTTGAATCGATTGGAGCTTCTCCGATTCCGATTGACTGGGGCGAAGTGTACACCGCATTACAGAATGGTGTTGCCGATGGTCAGGAAAACGTGCTTAGCGGCGTCATCGCAAACAGGGTATATGAAGTCCAGCACTATATGGTCCTTGATAGACATATGGTGTCCTCTCTCTGGGGTATGGTTAGCCAGAAGTGGCTGAAAACTCTGCCTGAAGATCTGCAGACCATCGTATTGGATGGCATGAATGCCGGCGGAAAAGCCACACGCGCCATGCTGGATAAGTACAATGAAGATGCATTGGACTTCCTGCGCGAAAACGGCGTCAAGATTTATGAGCCCACTACGGAAGAAATGGAACTGTGGCAAGCCGCATACAGGACTCTGCCTTACGACTATATCCGGACGCAGGTGGAAGATCCGAAATATGTTGATGAATTGTTCGCTTTGCTGAAAGAAATCGGCAAGTAATCAAATCGTGAATGGATAGGCTTCACAGTTGGTGAAGCCTATCCTGTAACAACCATAGCCTTATCTGGCTCAACAGAAAGGTTAATGCACAGGGATAGGGGAAAAGAATGGATACCTTGGGGGCGGTATATTACAGGCTGGATAAGGCAGAGGATTTCCTGCATAAAAAAATCCTTCAGCCACTAGCCTTTGTGTCTCTTACGGCATCGGCGTTATCATGCCTGTTTCAAATACTGTATCGATTTATTCTGTCAAAGCTTTTTAGTTTTACTTTTCCATATACAGATGAGTTCACCCGCTACTCCATTATTGTCGGTGTATGGTTGATTGTGCCGATTGTCATGAAGCAAGGCTTGCACCCTTCAATTGACTTGTTGAGAGATGCGTTGAAGGGAAAAGGAAAATTGATTTTGTATTTCCTGATCAAGGCAATTACACTTTTTTGCTTGGCAATCTTCCTCTACTATTTAGTAGGTGTCATACAAGCCAATGTGAATTATCGTTCTCCGATGCTGAAGATACGCGGTTCGGTACTTTATTTGATTCCGACCTTTGGCACCGTCATGTATGTTTTTCAGGTGATTGTCGATTTGGTTGGCGTAATATCTGGAAAACTGAAGCCCTTCGAGTTCCAGGCAGCCGAAGAAGAACTAGAATTAGAGGAGGACGATGAAGTATGACACTCATGCTTATCATTATATTCTTCATAGTTATGGCAATTGGGGTTCCGGTAGGAATTTCGATGGCTTTCTCCACAATTGTGTCTTTTTTCGCTTTGAATGGCAATGTCTCAATCATCGCGTCCAGATTGTTTAACGGCATAGACAACTTCCAGTTTGCCTGCATACCGTTCTTCATACTGGCTGCCGAGCTGATGACAAATGGCGGCATTGTCTCAAGAATCGTCAAGTTCTGCAAAACCCTGGTTGGTCATATACCGGGCGGGCTTTCCCACATGAATGTTTTGTCCAGCATGTTCTTTGCAGGATTGTCCGGTTCCGCCAATGCCGATGCGGCCGGGCCAGGAAAAGTGGAATATAACCTGATGGAAAAGGCGGGCTTCCCCAAGCCTTTCTCAGCTGCTGTCACCGCGGCTACGGCCATCATTGGCCCCATCATTCCTCCAAGCACGGCCATGGTCATCTATTGTGTCGCAGCACAGAATGTTTCTATCACATCCATGTTTTTAGGCGGAATTGCTCCCGGCTTCATCATGGGCATAGCGTTGATGATATTGTGCCTGATCATCGCGATAAAGGATCATCATCCCAAAGATGCCAAGTTTGCAGGTTTCAAGGCTATTTTTCAAAGCCTTTTCAAAATGCTTCCTGCCGTTTTTCTGCCAATACTCATTTTAGGCGGCGTCATGACAGGCATATTTACACCGACGGAATCATCCATTGTCGCTGTTTTCTATTCGTTTATCATATCCGTTTTTGTCTATAAAAGAATGACATGGAAACGGTTTTATAATTGCGTTATCAGCACAGCAAAAACAACAGCCAGCATATATTTCATCGTTTCGATTGCCATTTCCATGGGATGGGCCATAACCACACTGCGCATTCCTCAGACGCTGTCAGCGGCAATCATGTCCTTGACCAGTTCTAAAGTAGGTTTTTTACTTTTAGCCAATATCATTCTGTTAGTCCTGGGAATGGTCATGGATATCACCCCTGCCATATTGGTCATGACGCCGATCCTGTTGCCCATAGCGATGCAATATGGCATCGACCCGATCCAATTCGGCATCATCTTCGTAATCAATATGTGCATTGGCCTGATCACACCGCCCGTCGGAATGGTGTTATTCATTACCTCGAATGTAACGAAAGTGAAGCTTGCGGACTTGTACAAAGCCATTTTTCCGTTTTGTGCAGTGGAGTTTGCGGTATTGCTGCTGATCACGTATATACCGGAGATTTCAACCTTTATTCCGCGTTTGTTCGGATATTAGCAGGGAGGCAATGAAAAATGAATGAATTCCGCATAGTAAATATCTGCCCAATGAATGAAGAAACTTTCGCTTATCTGAAAACTTACGGCTTGTCCCAGGGGCTTGTGATAGAGCCGGTTCCCCATGCAGCCGTCACCGGAGAAGAACTGATAAAGGCATTAACCGGTTTTGACGCGGTCATTGCTGGAGGAGCGGAGCAGTATACCGAAGAAGTTTTCAAGTCGCTGAAAAGGACTTTGAAGGCCGTATGCCGTTTTGGAGCAGGATATGACAATGTCGATGCAGAAGCAGCCAGGGAACATGGCATTGCAGTGTTGATTGCCGGGGGGGGGAATTCTGCAGCCGTTGCAGATCACGCAATCATGCTGATGCTGGCGCTGGGCCGCCATATCTGCCTTTATGACCGGGAGATGCGCCAGGAAATCTGGCGCGCTCCCCGTGTTCCTACGCAATTGGAGGGCAAGACGGTAGGCATTGTCGGGTTCGGTAGGGTAAGCAGAATATTGTCGCGGTATCTCTCGGGCTTCAGGTGCAGAATTCTTGTCATGGATGATTATGTTGGTGATGAAGTGCTTGAAGCGTGCGGGGTTCACCGTGCCGATCTGGATGAGATCGCCCGGGAAAGCGACTATGTCTCTATTCATGCACCCTACACGCCTCAGACAAGAGAAATGATCAACAGCGGATTCCTGCAAAAGATGAAACCGACGGCTTATATCATCAATACAAGCCGAGGCGGGCTGATTCATGAAAAGGATCTGATTGAAGCGTTGAGAAACGGAAGAATCGCCGGCGCAGCCCTGGATGTTTTCCAAAATGAGCCTCTTGGCAGCAGCCCTCTTTTAAATATGGATAATGTGATTCTGTCTCCCCACATCGCATACAACACAAGGGAAGCAAACCTGCTGACTGCAAAGGTGACGGTAGATAATCTGTCGACTTACCTGAAAACCGGAACCTGTAAAGACGTTGTCAATAGATGATTCTCAAAGGTATCCGGTGCTTTTACCGAAAACAAATTTGTCTGAATAAAGGATGGATACATCATGTCAGAGCGAACAATAAAATCAATATGGGCACGTGAAGTATATACAAGACGAACCTTCCCCGGAGTTGAAGCCATTGTGATCACCGAAGCGGGACATGAAGGCCGTGCCGTTTGTGTTGCCGGGCACTCTGTCGGTACTCATGAAGTGAAGTTCTCTTATGATAACCATAATAAGTGGCACGGCAGAGGGGTCATGTGCGCAGTAGAAAATATAAATAATATTATTGGTCCTGCGTTGATTGGCATGGATGCTTCAGAGCAGCATATTATTGACCAGACGATGCTGGGTCTGCGGACGGATGCAAAAGCTGAACTGGGAGGCAATGCTATTGCTGCGGTTTCTGCTGCTGTTTTGAAAGCAGGAGCTGCCAGTTTGGGGATACCGCTTTACCGTCATATTGGCGGTGAAAATGCGATGTACCTTCCCGTTCCGGGCGTACCCGCTTTTAATGGACATGAACGCTGGGGTGGAGGAATTACAACACCGGGCACCAAACCCACGTATGACTTTGTATTACATGGATTCGATACGTTTTCCGAAGCATCTTATGCCGGATGGGAAATGGAACAGAAATGGAAAGAATGCATGGCAAAATTCGGGGTTTCCGAAGGTGTGTTTGGTTACTATACTATTCCCAAAGGGAAGTTTGAGTCCGATGAACAGATATGGGCCCTTATGTCCGAGACCATTATCAGGGCTGGATACGAAGGACGGTTTGGCATTCAGGTAGATATAGCTTCTGATACATACTATAATAGAAAAGATAAAAAATATTATGGCTTGTTTTCAAAGAAACCGCAAACGAGCGACGATTTAATGAAATTGTATATTTATGCGGTCAAGAATTATCCTTTTGTAATTATTGAGGATCCATTCTTTGAGGACGATTATGAAAATCATGCAGAACTGGTAAAACATATTGATATCCAGATAGTCGGTGATGATTTATTCACGACCAACATCAAGCGTGTGGACGAAGGAAAGAAGCAAGGAGCGGCGAATACCATATTGCTCAAGGTAAACCAAATCGGCACGATCAGTGAAGCGTTGGAGATGGTCCAATTTGCCTATAAGGCCGGGTATGGGGTAATGCCCTGTGAGAGCCGGGGAGAGGGCGTCACCATAGCCGACTACTGCGTAGGAATTAATGCCTGCTCTGTTCGGGAAATGGGTACCGGAGAAGTGGCGAACCGGTTTCTTGAAATTGAGAGGGAATTGGGTTCAAAGGCAAGATTCCAGGGAACCCGAGGTTTACGTGGAAGACGGTTTGAATCCATGGCCCGGTAAGCATTGAACCATATTTGCGGGTATTCCGGTGAAAAAGCTTCACGGCTGTTTCACCGGTTATTCGTTATGAGGAGATATTTATGCGCATTTTAAATGCAGATAAACTGGTTTCACACGGTAACAACAAAGGAAGGCAGCATATGCTTCAAATATTGGAGGCAGGGCTTGCGGCAGCAGACCCCTATCAGAATGCATTAAAGCTTATTCATATTAAAGAGAATATACTGTATATCGGTAATTCGGATTTTGAAGCAGACAATGACCCTCGAAACGGTATTGAGAAGTATGATTTGAATGAGATCAAGCGTATTTTTGTTGTAGGAGCCGGGAAAGGGGTGCAGCAGGCAGCCAGGGCATTCGAGGAAGTGCTGGGGGATCGCCTGACCGGAGGCGAGCTGATCTGCAAATATGGAGACGAGCCGATTCTAAAGAAAATAAATGTGACTTATGGCGCTCATCCCGTACCGGATGACAATTGTGTGGCCGGTTCCAGAAAAATACTGCAGTTGTCCAAAGGGATTACAGAAAACGATCTTGTGATAACAATCATCGCCAATGGAGGGAGTTCTCTGCTTACCCTGCCATTCGATGATATCCCGCTGGAAGATGTGAAGCGAATCGTACGAATCATTCAGATTGAAAAAGGCGTCAGTACGACCGAACTGAACGCTATCCGCAATCATATTGACCAGCTAAAGGGGGGCCGCATCGCCAGGATATTCTCACGAGCAATGATGGTTCATATTATCGTTGCAGATGCTAATAACCATGACCTGCTTGGGCCCCAGGACTATGATTATTTAGTCCATCAGAATCGCTGGCTGCATAATCTCCCGGAGGGTTCCTCCTTTTCTGATGCAATAGCAGTACTCAAGCATCATGACGCATGGGACATATGCCCGCCTTCAATACGGCAGTGCCTGATGCAGGCCGATCCGCAAAAGGAAACTGTAAAGTACGACGAATATCACAGGATGCGATTTCGGATATTTGGGATAATGCCGATAAAACATCATTTCCTCAAAGCAGCCAGGCAAAAAGCGTCGGAACTGGGTTACCATGTCTGCACCCTCTCGGAAAAGATACAGTTTGAAGCTTCACAAATGGGATATTATGCAGGCTCGATCGCCAACAACATAGAGAAGAACCAGGAACCGTTCAATCCTCCGGTCGCTCTGTTCACAACGGGCGAAATGCGTGTCACTGTCGATCAATATAAGGGGATAGGCGGCCGAAATCAGGAGTTTTCTTTAGCTGCAGCTACAGTAATAAAAGGATGCAGTAATGTTGTTATCGCATCAGTGGACACGGACGGCACCGATGGGCCTGGAGGGCTGAATATAATGGGAGCGCCCAAATGCCTCGCCGGTGGAATCGTCGACGGACATACGCTGGATGAAGCGGAGAGGCAGGGTATTGACATACAAACGGCCCTTAAGGAACACAATGTAAGTGAGGCATTATGGAAACTGGGATGTGGCATTTCAGCCGAACAAAACATCAGCCTTAATGATTTAACAGTGATTCTCATTTGCGGCAAGGAGAGTGCATCATAATGCGCATTTGAAAATGCTCCTAAGACCCTTCTTCCGAGTTTGCATGAAGGTTGCAACCCTCCAGCCCATAACGGAATTTGCTGCAAATGCATATACCTATTCATTTTTCTTTTGCAAGGGAAGTTAAGTCCTCCGAGTAAATAGCTTTGCCGTAGGTTTTTTTCAGTTGTTTGGCCATGCATGGATGTAACATTGTGCCATAAGCCGAAGCGTTAAGCTTAGTGTGTGCGGCGCCATATATCCCCATAATACTCTCGCCGTTTAAACGGTCATACTCCCGTCTGAAGTTCTCCGCCATCTTGTCTTCACGGTATTTATTGTCGGAGTGCTCGTAATAGTATTTGCCCTGTTCAATGGCTTCACTGGCTAGAGAATATTGTTCGGATTCTTGCAGGTTATTATCCTTCAGATACCTTAAAAATCGCTCTCCGGTAGAATCGAGTTGATGTCCTACATCAGTGCCATGAAAAATTGTTTCCGGGCATTCATCCTTCACTTTTCTGTAAAACTCTTTTACATCCTGATTATAGGACATCGTACCCTTCCAATCCATGTAAATTTCTTCGAGAATATCATCGTTATCGGACTGCATCCAAAGGTTCAGAAACTCGGCGGTATAGTATGAAAGCTCGACAAACAAATGCCGCATATTCTGCTCATGGTAATACGTATGCCACAGCTCGAATTCCTTATCCAATATTTTTGTTATTCCATGTTTCTCTCCGTATAGATAAATCCGACCGGATGTCTGCGACGGAAGCCCACCATTTTCGCTCTGCGAGGGGAGACTTGAACAGGCAGGCAACGTGACCAATATGATTGAGAGAACAAGTGATAGAAAGAAGTTTATTTTTTTCATAATTCCACCCTTAATCTCATGTATGCATCCTTATATTGACGATTCAAAACTGAACTCATGCATGACTGTTTCTCCAGGTATTACATGAATTCAGCATGATGTACGTTAAACCTTGAAGCACTCTTATCCATTTTAACCCAACAAATAAAACAGTTCAACAACGATATGTCATCCGGAAAAAATGGTCAACTTAACAGTTAACCTGCAAATGCCCGGGAAATTATCGACAGGTATCACATAGTGTTCCATGCTGTGATTCACAGATATACGTTATGAACGGCTTACGCCCAACCTGGATGCGAATTTCAAAGAGATCTATCGGGATACAGGTTTTAAAAACACGGTAACAACAAGGCAACTCTACGGAGAATCCCAGGAAAAAATAATGGAGGATCCAAAAACGCTTGAAGAGATGACCAGGGAATATGGGCAAATTGAAAAAATGATACAGGCTTACTTTGCCAACATGGATGAGTTTCTTAGTGCCATCGATGAGGGGAAATTCCATATCTCGCCGGATGAACTGTCAGAAAAGCAGAAGAAAGCCGGAGTTGAACAAATTTTATCGTTATACAGAAAATTCAAGCAAATGATGGCGGGATCATAATTGGTTAAATGAGAGATAAGTGCAGCGAACGCAATTTAGTTCCTAATCTCTTGCCGCCCTTTAAGGCGACTTAATCCCATGGTATAATCTCCAAATCCGGCCATTTCTTTAGCCAGCTTGATACTTTCTTTTCATAAATCTGCCTGGTTATTTGCGTTTTATTTGCCCGAACTATTTTTCCAAACATATCATTCAGCCCAAAAGGGGCATAGCACCTAAACGTATTATTTTCTCCTTTTCTAACTCCAATGGATGTCGCAGTGGTTGGCCACGTATTTATTGCAGACTCAAGAGACAAATAAGGCTTTATTTCATAACCAAATTTGCTTTTATACCATAGATGTACTCTCGCCTGGTTTTTTACATCAACATCAATTTTTAAGTCTGAGTAAAGTTCGTTCACTTTTAAAGTCACCATATTCTCGGATTCAATGCTTAAGTCTTCTTTGTCAAAATATACGAAATCGATATCTTTCAAACCATAATCTAATGGGTTGTTCGAAAGATAATTCCAAACAGTCTGTGTAATACAGCCAGCACCTATATAGTAATTATCGATGTTCAGAAGCTTTGCTCGTTCTATTGCTGTACTGATAACTGCACTAGACATAAGAATGTTCTCTAAAACTCTAATTTGCGCATGAATATCTAAGTTATAGCCAGTGAGCATTTTTAATCTTCATCCCCTTTCAAAATCCCAAAAACAAATCATCCGCGGGCCTTTGGACATTAATTCTAAAACTTTTTCTATTGGTACCAGCCCCTTTCATAAAGATGAGAATATCGGCATATTGACCCTCATAGGGGCAGTAGATTTCAACAATGTCAGAATTTAAGAAACTCAAACAAATAGGATAGAAATAGAATTATCGCAGCATATACCACCCGTGATTTGTAAATATTGAATATTAGCTTCAGAAAAAGTGCAGCGAACATAATTTTGATCCTATTGTCTGGCTGCTATAAACATATCAATATCTTCAACAATATACTTTGCTCCTGTAGAGTGCAAAACATCATAGAATGAGCCCAGGTAATCAAAAACACCATACTCTTTAAACCTTTTAACTGCCTCAATTCCGGTCATGTTATGCTTAGTTTTGTATTGCTCTATGCAGAATACCTTAAATTGCATAGTCTTGCTCATATACTTCACCTCAATATTCGGGTAATTCCAAATTGCCTGTTTTTATTTCCTCCTTAAATAAATCAAAGAGCTTATATGTGCTATAACACCATAACTTAGTTTCTTCATTTTCCAAATAGGAATACAATTGGGTTGAGTAGAGTTTTTCTATAGCTGCGTTTTCATCCAAATGGTATTCGGTGGCAATCATATCTGTTATTGCTGCAACAATTAACGGGAGTATTGCATGAAATTTTCCATTATCCATTACTTCTCACCTTCTAACAAAATGAACTCTTTATAACTGCAAAAGTTAAGTGCATTTTCAGTATGAAGCAGCACCTGATCATAAAGTTTTTCCACCTTCAACCGCCTTATCGTCTCATCTTTGTCCAGTAATCCCAATTCAAAAAGTTGAACTGTAGCGTATACATTGTCATCCGCGACTTGCCCAAACACAAGGTCATATTCGTCTGTAATGCTTTTTCCGCTTCGGCAGGTACATATAAAACTCAACCACTCTTTATCAGCCTGTTCGAATCGTACTATTTTAAGTTCCTTCTCAGCACGTTCATAATCAAAAGCATAAATGGAAATATACTGCGTCTGAACATTTCTGCGGGCTGCAACTCTTGATGCCCAACGTAATGCTTGTTCTTTATTGGTTGTTGTATAGAATCCTGTACCGAAATCAAGAAACCTTTCACTCTGCAGTATCCGAGGTTTGTCTACAACAACGGAGCTTCCATGGTATACAATCATTTTTCACCCTCCAGAAATTTATTAGCTGTACTGAGCTCACGCTCCAATTGTCGCAGAATATCTTCAATATGTTTTCGTCTGTCCAGGCCTTCTTTTATTTCACTTATCTTTTTATCATCCTTGCCAACATAATCGGTAATAATTTTTTCACCATCTCGAAAAGACAAATAATAGTAATCGTTATTCCCCCTCCTGCGTTTCCGTAAAGTACCTTTTGGAAGCGACGATAACTGCTGAACATATTTTTCTTTTAGCGCTTTGATACGCTTTGCTTCATCAGAAATTAAACTAATGATATAGCCCATATAACATCACCATTACCTATATACGTTACATATATTATACCCAACGGCATCAAATAATTCAATAATAATGTTGGGCAATATTGATCACCTTTCGGCTGTTGAAAGGTGCATTTAGCCAAAAAAAGCAACGGATTCAATTGTACTCCCTGGTATCTACGAAAAGCTTGAAAAACAATAATTGACAATCGGATAGTACAGATATCAGCACAGGAACAGACACTAACTGCCTGTTCCCTGATTTTTTTTCATACAATATGCTTTATCATGATCAAACAGGGGTTTTCTTCACCCCAGATTTCTTTAATCTCTTCCAGAGGGTAAAAACCAACACTTCTGTAAAATGCTCTTGTTTTTCGATAACTTTCATCATCTGAAGACTCTCCTAAAGTTTTAACCATAAAGAACTTATAATGATTCTCTTTGATGTATTGCTCGGCAATGTTAACCAGGTTCCTGCCAATGCCATGTCTGTGATACGGCTCTAAAATCCCCATCACATATATTTCTGCTGTATATGGGCTGTTTATTTTCAGACAGATAAATCCAACCACATCATTGTTATCATAAACAGCATAAAAGACTTTACCTTTAACGCTTTTTATGTATTCTTGAATAGACTCTTCAATGCCAAACCAATCAGGCAACTGGTGTAAAATAAAATCTGTTATATCAGATTTAAGCTGATTATTATCAATAGTCTTAATTTCTACCATCCTTAACCTCCTGCAAATGTGAAACACTTACATATATCATACAGAACGATTCCAAAGGGAATCAAGATAGAAAATAACTATACTGAATTGAGGAACGCTTTCTCAGAACTCATTCTCAAGCTAAAATCGGACACGAAAACCGGGCTTTTGTGTTAAACTGGCTCGAATAGAAATGATTGCTGTATTATATTGAAGATGACAATAGAATGTGTCATAATTAAGTGTATGCCGGCTTCATTCTTATATCTTCATATAAGGAAGCAGTAACGATGAGAGAAACCATCAGGCTCTTTGTTTCCTCAACCTTCAAGGACATGGGTGAGGAAAGGGATTTGCTCAACCGCATTGTGTTTCCATACTTGCGAGAGTTTTGCAAAAAACGTGGCATCGGATTTGTCGGCGTTGATTTGCGCTGGGGTATTACCGCAGAAGATGCTGAATCCAAAAAAACATTGAGAATATGCCTTGATGAAATCGACCGCTGCAGACCATATTTTGCAGGTATATTGGGTAATCGGTATGGATGGGTTCCGCCTGAAGAATTCCTGGTGGAAGCTGACAGGAAATTTCCCAAGGGAGTTTCTATAACTGAAGCGGAGATGCTTTATGGTGCGCTGAACAAAGGCAGATCCGATGCTATTTTCTTAATTAAGGAATGTGGCAAAGCAAAGGCGGATACGAAACAAAATGCGGCCAGGTTAAGTCTGCTGAGAAGTAAAATCAGGAGATCCGGATACCCTCTGCTGGACAGATATAAGTCGGCGAGTGAAATATCTGGGTTTTTTATTCGTGAGTTCACCAAAATCATCGATAAAAATCATCCTTTCGTTGAAGTGCCGGACAAATATCAATCGGAATATATTCGTCACCGGGATTATCTATATGACTATTCTGCTTGTTTCATCGGTCGGGAAAATGCGCTGAGAAAACTATACAATCTGACAGATCAAAATAATGGATTTATTTTGATTGAGGGCAGTGAAGGCATCGGGAAAACCGCTTTGCTTGCAGATTATATCCAAACCCGCTTGCAAAAGCCTTCGAACCATTATACTTTCTTTTGTTTCAGCGAGGCTTTGACGGATGATAAGGAGTGGGATTTTACACTAAAGCGCTTGATTAGAGAGTTAAACACACGGATGGGAAGATCGGTTTATGAGCCTGAATCTGTCAATGAAGCAATCGCAGAACTGAGCAATGCATTAAGCGCTGCAAGCACATATTTTGATACTGTTGTTATTGCTATTGACGGAATTGAAGTGATTACACATGACAGTAAATACGGGTTCTCATGGATACCCGAAAAGCTGCCCCGGAATGTAAAAATAGTTACGACCTGTAAAGATGAGCATACAAAAAATATTATTCTGAACAGAAAATGCAAAAAGCTTCTCCTGCCGCCGCTTTCAAAGGATGAGCAGCAAGAATTCATTCAACATTATCTATCTCAATATTCCAAAAAACCGGATAAATATTTTATTCGCGCTATCATTAGGAGCAAACACACAAAAAATCCTTTGTTTCTAAAAGTGCTGATGTCCGAGATGGTCTTGTGGAACAATTATGAGGAACTGCATAACAAACTCAACGATTACCTGGAAGCAAACTCACTTTCTTCGCTCTATTTAAAAGTCTTTAACCGGGTTGAGGAAGAATACGGAAAAGAACTGACCATCAACACGTTCAGACTATTGTATGCCGCAACGGGGGGGCTGAAAGAATCTGAACTGATAAGGACATTGGGAACTACTCAGGGTGAATGGATTCCTTTATATTATGCGATTAAGCCGTACATATTCGAAAGCGTGAACACCATATATCTGACGAATGCTCAGTTCAAGCAGGCTGTTGAAGAAAAATATATAACCAAAGGTACGCTTAAAGCAGATCGGGATAAGCTTGTTAACACATTTGCCCATTTGGAAGATGAGATCAGAAAGCTTACGGTATTACCGGGCCTGCTTGTTCAGACCAAAAAATACAGAAATTTAGCAACGTATTTCTGCCAGCCGAAAGCATTCTCAACGCTGTGGTCACTAAACAAAAACGCCACTTTGAACTACTACGCCATATTAACTGAAAAATGCAAAAGCTTTGATAAATTTTTGCTTGCAAAGGCAACAAAAGCAAAACATATTCACAGTGATGTCGAAATTTTATATCATATTGCTGAATTTTACCGGCAAATCGGAGAATCTGAGGAAGCAGCAGCTATTCTTGACAGATTACGGGGACTGCCGTTGATTACCGACTTGCAGCGGTTAAAGGTATATTCATCGCGCGGGAATATCTACCTGCATGATGGAGCGTATCATGACGCGCAAAAAATCTTTCAAAAGAAGAGACTGTTATGTAAAACATTAAACCAACCTCTTGAGTTAGCCAGAACCGATGCCAGCCTGGGTCAAATTGCGTACTTTCAGTTGGATATGAAAAAAGCCTTGAGGATATTTCATACTGCAAGGCGTGAGTTCAAAAAATGCAGCCATCCGGAAGGGTATCAGGCCGCATTCAGTAATTTGGGCAATACGTACTGCAATTTAGGGGATTTTGCAAAAGCAGGTGAAATGTTTATAAAACAAGAAAAATTATGCCGTGAGACAAATAATTTGGGCGGTCTGATATCGTCTCTGGGAGGCCAATTCCTTGTTGCGTTAAAAGCAAAGAAATATGATGAAGCAAACCAGCTTCTATTCAAACAAAGAAAACTGTGCCTTGATATCGGCGATATGGATAAACTGCAAACCGTCATAGGGAATCAGGCAGTTCTGGCCTATCAAAAAGGTGATGTTGAGGATGCTTTAAGGTTATTGTCGGAAAAGTATGATATTGCGTATAAATTAAAGAGCTTTTTGGGGCAGAATAATGCTCTCGCAAATCTTGCCGATTTATCATACCACATCAATAATACACAGGAAGCGATTGCATATTCAGAAAAACGTGCAGCGCTTTGCCGAAGAAATAAAAATCCAACCGAGCTATGTGCGGCACTTTATAAGCTATCCTACTTTTATCATATTGCCGGCAGACAGAAAGAAAGTGAAATTGCAGAGCTGGAGTCAAGAGTACTAATTGGAATGCATGGTATTAAACACATTGAAGACATAGATAATTTTCTGCTGATTACAAAGGGGGAATTATAAATGAATAAACGTTATATCAGTGCACGCAAGGCAGCACTCGGTCTCGAGGAAGGGGAACCTCTTCCGGCGCGCAACAACTATAAGGGGGTCGTCATTGGACAGTGCGCTGAGGTGAACTCCGAGATGTTTAGCAAAACATTCGAAATACCGCCTGAAATCATTGTGCGTAAAAGTGTTCTCTCCCTCTTCGAAGAGTATGAAGCCGACTATGAACATGCACATGAAGATCTAAAAAAGGTGTCCGGATTTTTGAATGAAGGCAGCTCAGAAAAACTATCAGCTTTTTTACAAAAAAATCCGCCTATTGAATGGCTGAACTGCATTTTCCTTGAAGACGAAGATTTGGACAGCTTTGCTGCAGTATTGGAAAAAGCAGACCGCCAAGCCGTATCTGTGCTGCTTTTGGCAATCAGCAACGATTTAAAACGGCTGGTGCAATTTACCAGCCTGTATGAAACAATTTTAGCAAATCCCAAATTTAATTGATAAGGGAGTTGTCGTAATGGATGAAATAAAAAAGCAGCTTGATCATCTTAATGATACATTTTTGGAAGAATTGATCCAGAAATTTTTATTGCCATCAGTAATCGGTAAAGAAAAAATAAACATTCTGTGGTATACCATTGAAACCACAAAAACAGCGCAAAGCCAGGGATATAACAAGGATCAGGCAAGACTCATTAATACATTTGCGGGCTGGGCGGCCGCCGCGCTCGGGAAATGTATTTCTCACAAAGCAACTCCTGAAGAATTTGATGAACATATGAAGACATATGAAAAAATGCGCGAAGAGTATAATGCAAACGTTAAATTGATGAAATCACATTTTGAAGAAGTAGAGGCTGCAAAAAAGCAGCTTGTTGATTATCTGATGGCACGAGATGCCGTATTCTTCGGGACACGCAATGAAATTGAAGTAAAAGCAAAACAAGCTGCTGAAGCAGTTCTCGGATTCTCACCTGCAGAAGCTTTGAATGAGTTGATGCCAAAGGGAGAAAAGGTTGTTCCAGAGCTTTTAAAAACTAAAAATCATCATATTATGGCGTATCTTGAACGATTGATTCAATTCCAGGCAGACAGGAAAAGCGCGGAAACATCAAACTATTTAACCCGGAAAATAGAAGAATTAACTGTCAGGCATAAACAGAAGGCAAGTGATAAAATGACAGAAGATCTTCATGAATATGTCAAGCAAGACCAGCAAGAGAACATAAAATTCTGGAGCAAAATAGAAAAGCTTGTGAACAGTCATAATGAATCTATAATTATGGAATTTTGTGAATTTGCAAGAATGAGGAGAGATGTATGCAACATACTCTGGAGCAGAATTGATGAGCTGAATAAGCGCATTAAAGGGTGGCCCTTCAGCTACAGCCCAGAAAATCATCTGCCGTTCGGCGAGCTTTTGGCAATGAGTGGAGACACCAGCGGCAGCTATGACAGATTTGTATTGCAGGGCATGATTATGGGTCTGCATGAATTTCTGGAAAAACACAAAAAAAACAAGGCAGTGGAAAAATACCACGGAATGCTGATGGGGCTGAAGGAGAGTATGGTAGCTTCTTCATCAAAGCTATCGGCTTTTGAAGTACGTGTTTATCCTTCCATCTCAAATGAAGACTATACCAGGGTACTTTCAGCCGTATTGGAAACAATCGACAGTACCAGGCAATATGTCAATATCAGCAAACTGATGAATATGGCAAGAGAGAAGATACCCACAATCATGGAACTCCTGATCAATTATCCATTGCGTTTGATAAACGAGAAGAATGAAGATATCAATGGATTTTTCAACTTTACACCGTATGATTATACATTATGGTACAATTATACCCCGCCAAAAGATGAAGGTCCCGTGCATAAAAGATATATTGAATTAATTGACCTTGCACGTCCGAACAGCTCGGGCTTGAATGTACGGTTATTTACCAGGCAATACGCGGTTATACCAACCATGTTCCATGAAAATGAGCATTATATGGGAGACTTGAATGAGGCAAGCGTACACTTGAAAACATACATATTCTCAAAAAAATTCTATGCACAATATTCACCAGAGCTTGCAATTTATGACGGTGTTTTTCTGACGCTGCATCAGTTATTTGGAAGACGGATAAACAAAGGTGCCGTCTATAAGCTGAATGATATTATAGAACTATCCTATGGGACAGAGCTCTCTGACGCAGATGCCAGAGAACAGGCAACAAGAACCATCGACTCTATTAATAACATCATTAACAGCACCAACCGGGGCCTGAAATGGTGTCCTGAAATCAAGTGGCCGCTGTTGAGTAAGGATGAAGACAAAAGGAACTATGATTGCTTGTATGATTCACTTGTCCGGAATTATGCGCAAAGAAAATCAATTACAACCAGTGTTTTCCGCCAGGTCATTGATAAGCTATACGAAGCTGAGCATGTTCTTACCATTGAGCAGCGTCAAGATAGCGGGCTGACCGATGGAGAAACTTCAGAAGCGGAAAAGGCTCTGCAGCAATTAATTGAGAATGGAACATTTGGAAGGCTGCATCAGGAAAAAGGAAAGGAAAAAACGCCTATTGAATGGGATTCAGTAAAAAGTACAGAGGGAAGGACTCTTTATATCAGCAAAAAATCCCTTGCTGTCAGACGTTTTCACTCCGAAAACAAACCTTGCGAGTGGGAGGATTGTGAATTGCGGGAATGGCTGAACAACCATTTCATTTACGAAGCTTTTACAAAAGCCGAACGTTCCCTGATAGAGGCTGTCTGCTTAGCGAATGATAACGGACAGGATACAACGGACAGATTATTTTTGTTAAATGCTCAGCAAGCCAAAGAGATGGGAGCTGATGTTGACAGAGAGTGCAGTGATATTGATATCCTGAAGCTTCCTCCGGCTGTGGTGCCGGCATATGGCGCAGGCGCGGCCAGGCAGGCAAAAAACAACCTTTGGTGGCTTCGTTCAAATGGAAAAAGCAATCATTTTGCGGCTGTGGTGTATTATCATGGTGCAATTGACAGTAAGGGGTTTAATAAGTATGGGGCCAAAGGCGGCGTTCGGCCGGCGTTTTATCTTAAAACGGAGATGCAAAAGGCATGATTTCTGTAATCGTTCCGGTAGACAATAGAATTGAATATTTATCACCCTGTATTGAAAGCATTCAAAATCAGACCTATCAGGATATTGAAATGATTTTTGTGTGCGACGGGGAATCCGCAGCGAAAGATATCCTTCACGATGCACAAAAGTCAGATGCTCGAATCAGATATATTGAAATCCCCAAAAGCGGGCCAGGCGTGGCGCGCAATGTCGGAATTTCCGAGTCTTCAGGGGAGTATATCGCTTTCTGTGATTCGGATGATATTCTTCCTTTTAATGCACTTGACAGGCTGATGAGGAAAATGGTAAGAAGCCGGGCGGATATCGTCATAGCTGATTTTATTGAACAATATGACAGCGGTGTATCAATACATTGCACGGTTTCACAAGGCATAGATGGATTTGAACGTTTTTTTGCCTACATCTCTATCTGGAACAGATTGTATCGCAGACAATTTCTGTCTGAACATCACATAGCTTTTGAGGCGGTATCACAAGGCGAGGATATGTTGTTCCTGGCTGATGTTTTTTTGAGTAAGCCTAAGGTTGCGGTTTTATATGAAGTGGTTTATCAATGGCAAAGACATGAAACGGATCATCACCGTACATTGACGCACAGCGATTCGCAGGCTGCGTTTTTAGAAATACTGGGCAGCTGGAGACAGTTTATTGCGAAGATGAGCCCTCATTATAACGATAAGGTTTTGAACTTTTCAAGAAATGCATGTCCATATTTGCTGGATCGGTTGGGCAACATACGGGATTTTGGAAAACGGGAAGAGGCATTCTGCCAATTTAAGGAGCTTCTTAAATTAATGGACTGGCATAAATACCCTGTCCGGTTCAAGAAACTATTTCGCGTTCACTATGATGTAATGATGGCGCAGAACGGTTGAGTTGCTCCATCCGGTAATCGTATTGCATAACATGTGTGTAATCGTAATCCACCTCATAACCACCCGGGGTAACAAGCTGAACAAGTAAATGCTTTTCCTTTTCGTCAGGCTTCAGAATGAGGTTCTGAACAACGGAAACAATTTGAACGCCGCTTCGGGAAGGTTCACCGACAAGCATCAGCTGATCTCCGAAACGCTTTACACCATGAACCTTGAAATCAAAAACAAGGAAATTGATATTTCTGTGGTTATCCATAGGAGCACCCTGCTCAAAAGCTAACTCTCCGGCAAGATCATAATTAGCGCTGGCACCGGTGGAATATATAAACAATCTGTGCCTGGCTTGAATGATTTTATTGGGCAAATACAGCCACCCTCTGAAATAAGCGTCTTTCCAATCCGGCGAGTAAATGACGCGCCTGTAGCCGGAATCCTCAAAAAGAATTTGAAAAGCAATATCTGTACCGTTTTTAACAGCATCCGGCTGAGGCTGAACCATGTACTCTTGTTCAGTATAACGACCCAAAGGCTCGTATTGCCTGACGGTTGAATCGGGTAAAATGTGATTGAGGATGTCTTCAAACTTTGTGTTCTCTTTTCTCAATTGACCCTCAATTGTTTGAGTTATATTGCTGCTCGCTTCCTGGGATGGACGAAAAGCGACAGCTATAGAATACAGGATTATTAGAAGCAAACAGATGATAATTCCTGTGAGGAAACGGCTTTTCCGTATAATTATTAATCTTGCTATAATTCGTAATCCCCAGGATGTATTTACTCTTAATTTATAGCACAGGGAAATGCCTTTTATGTCTATGTTATATGCAATATAGTAACCCCAGTTTATCCCAGGGTGGTTTACCTACGGGGCATGCAATTTACTAAAAAAACGGAGTATCTATTAATAGTTACTTATATTGTAATATGGTGACAATAACGATATAATGACATTATATCTTCTCCCATCATGCTAATGTTTCTTATTAAAAACTGAATATCATTGTAAGCGGAGGTCATATGAAATACTTCTTAAAGAAATTCATTAAGCAGTTCTCAGGTTTGCTATCAATCGTAGCCTTTCTATTGATTGGATCGCTGGCAACAGGGGATTTTTCTGGCTTTATAAAGACAATAGTTCAGTTTTATTGGTTACTTGGCCCAATTGCCCTTATGCTGTTTTTGATACCCTTTTGGCCATCCATTAAAGGCAGCATTGGCGAAAATCGTGTCCGCAGAATACTCAGAGGGCTAGATTCCGAGCTATATACAGTATTATACGATGTTTTTATTCGACTGCCTGACGGTAGAAC
>JAEZBW010000627.1 GCA_023426765.1 Bacillota bacterium | reverse complement strand
GCCTATGGCTTCGGCCCATT
This sequence comes from Bacillota bacterium, assembly GCA_023426765.1. Classification (GTDB taxonomy): domain Bacteria; phylum Bacillota; class Clostridia; order DSM-8532; family DSM-8532; genus JAAYJG01. Next base: position 4,317 of record JAEZBW010000627.1, on the reverse strand, counting down.
TCGGCGCGAAGTCGGCTTCCACGGCATGGCTGTCCGTCTCGCAGTCGATGCGCAGCCCGCCGGGCAGCCGCACTTCCAGGACGCCCCCTTGCTGGGCGCACCAGATTTCCTGGTAGTGCCGTTCTTTGTGCAGGTGCTTGGCCTGGGCCGGGACGGAACAGGAGGCCAGCACGGCCAGGGCAATGAGGCAAACGGCCGGCCAGAAGGGCCTCACGTACAGCGCTTCCCAGGCCGCCGAGAGCTTGCGGGCGACCGGGGCGGGGATGCGGCAATCGCACAGACGGCAGTAGACGTGCATGGAATTAAAACGGTGTTGCAGGAACTCACGCAGCCGGGACATCGGGCCACCTCCCGCCGAGCTTTTCGAGGACTTCGTTCGGGTAATCTTTATGCTCATTGTGCCGACCGCCGGGGCCGGCGTTGTAGGCCCGGACAACCACGGGCCAGCCTTCGTGGCCGAACTGACGTCGCAAATCGGCCAGATAGCGACAGCCCCATTCGAGTCCCACCTCGGGCAGGCAGAGTTCGGGTAACCAGCCGCGAAAGCCGTATTGCCGGGCCGTCGCGCCCATGACCTGGAGCAAACCCCATGACGTCGCCCGCCCCAAGGCTTCCGTGATTTTGAGGCACAGCGGCGGGACGAAATCGAGATTCTTGCCCTTGATGTAGCTGTCGTAGAACCCTTGTTCGAAGCGGTTGCGGTAGGGGAAGAACGACGATTCCTGTTCGGCCATGGCCCGAATCAACTCGGCCGGATGGCCGTGGGCCACGGCCTTGGCCTGGATGATCGGAAGATACTGTTCCGCTTCAACCAAGGCTGGGGCAGACGTCAGGATGGAACCCGGCCGCGCTGCGGTCGGCCAGCCCATGGCTTGGGCCAGGGCGACCGCCGTGGCGAAGTAGGTGTACGCGCCGTTGCGCCGGAGCCAGAATTTCCGGGCCGGCCGGGCCTTGATGTCGGCGTGCCAGCCCGGCGTGTTCCAGTCGGGATAGAAGCCGATGCCGGAGTAGGGGCCGGCGTCCAGCACCGCGAGCTGCTCGGCGAAGGTCAGGCCCCGGAAAACGAAGTCCACGGCCGTGGCCAGTCCGGTTGCCGGATCGCCGTAGTGGCCGGAGTCGTCGAGATGGCCGGCCGGATCCCAGGCCTGGTTGATGTGGATGGGGACGCCCGCGACTTCCCGTGTGGCGTCCATGGCACGGACCAGCACCGAGGAAACCCGGTCCGGATCGTGCTTCCACTCCTCCCGCTCGAAATGCTTGGCCCCGGGGAACACGGCTTACTCCGATCCCATGTGGCAGCGCACGAGGAGATTGGGCCGGGTGCAGTAGGGCAGGGGATTGGACTCGAACCAGAGGTCGACGCCTCGGTTGAAATCCTTCATCTGCTGCCGGGCATAGAGCCATTCGCCCAGGGTGTTGGCCGTGTCGATGAAATCGCCGGGGGCCAGGGCGATCTGGAACGTATTGAGCGTGCCCTCGGGGATGGCGTGGCCCTGGCCGGCTTCAATGAACCGGAGATTCTCGCCGGATGCGGCAGCGGCCTGGCCGCCGAATTCCTCGAACACGACGCCTTCGAACATGAACGACTTGCGGGGATCGCGGCCCTGGGCCTGGGCGGCCGCCTGCCAGTTCAAGAAGTATTTTTCGACGCTCGGGTGGGTGATGAGGGCGTCGAAGAATTCGCGGCTGACGAAGACGCGCACGCCGGTCATGGAGTCGCCGAGGAGGTTTTCTTCCATGTACCGGCACAGGGCGCGACATTTGGTGCCGACGTCCGTGGTGTCCTTGTCCAACTCGAAGAACAGTTCCATCTGCACGATCTTGAACCGGTCGAACAGATCTTCGAGGACCGTCACGCCGTCGCCGTCCATGATGAGGCCCTTGATGGCCCCCCACATGAGGAATTCCCACGTGATGTCGAACTTGCGCTTGTTGTCGATCAGATAGCCGGCCATCACCGAAGCCAGCGTCTTGAGGGTGGCCTCGGTGCCGAACTCGCGCACGCCCTGGAAATCCTGGGGGCGGATGACGTCCTCGACTGGGATGTGGGGCACGGTCAGGGAAATCACGTTGCGCTTGCCGTGCTGCGACTGCGAGCCGGAGCCGCCACGCGCCATGGAAGGCAGCAGGGTCAAAATGTTGCCCTGGCGTTCGATGACGACGCTGGTGGTCCGGATGGGCTTTTCTGCGAAGATGTTGCCGCGCAGCAGCCGGCCGTACACGTTCGGGATGATGTTGACGGAGGTGGTGAGCCCGACGAGGGTGAAGGCGTCGGACTGGTCAAAGGGATTGATGATGGCCATGCCTAGACTCCCTGGGCGAATTTGAAGCCCTTGGCGGCGAGCTCGGCCAGGGCCTGGGTTTTCTGGGTCTGGGTGACGCCGGCCCGCCAGGGAAGCAGCTCGGGGAGCACGACCGCATCGCGCTTGATGATGACGCCGCGAACATCGGCGGCGGCGGCGTTGTAGGCGGTGTAGGCGATGCCGGCGGCGATCTGGGAGCCGTTCACGGCGGCAGGGTTAAGCAGCGTGCATTTGCCCGAGCCGGGCGGAACCGTGATGGTAAAGGCGTCGCCGGCCGCGAAGTCGGCCGCGCCGTCGCCGATCTTCAGGGCCAGATGCGGCGAGACGTAGGGCGTGCCGACGAGCAGATCCTCAAGGCGCAGGCCCGAGGGCGTCAGGACGTGGAACACGCCGCTGCCGGCCACGGCCTGGATGCACTCCAAGTGGTAGACCCCGACTTCGGCCAGAGCGCCCAGGGCCAGATCCGCGACGACGCCGTTGCCCACGTTGCCCGCATCGGCGGCCGAAACGGGCGCGCCCTTGAGGATGCGGCCGACGACGGCGCACAGCGGGATGTTCGCGCCGGTAAAGACCACGTTCTCGCGGGAAAAGTCCCGGTCGAGCTCGCGGCGGACAATGTCCGGGAAGCGGTAGCTTTCGGCGAGGACAGTCATTTCGCGCCTCCGAATTTCTGGGTCATGTAGTCAACCATGACGGTACTGGTCGCCTGCGTCTTGGCCTTGGCCGAGCTCGGGGCGACGCCGCCGGCATCGGTTCCCTTGAGGGCGGCCAGCATGTCCTGGGCAAGGCTGCCGTCTTGGCGATCCTGGCCGGAGCCGGGCACGGTCCCGAGCACGCCGGCCGCCTTGGCCAGGGCTTCGCCGGTCAAGCCGGCGGCCAGGGCTTCTTCCAGTTTGTTCTTGAGCTCATCGCCGCCAAGCACGCCGGCCAGGGCCACGACGTCGTTTCGAGCCGCCTGGGCGGCTTCGGTCCTGGCCGTTTCCAGGCCCGGAGCCGCGTCGGCGGCTGCGGCCTGCCGGCCTTCGTCGACGACGGCCTGGTAAAGGTCCGGGTGCTGCAGCTGCAGCGTTTTCTTGTCCATGTTTGCCTCCCGGATGGACGCGATAAAGTCGTCACGGTTTTGCAGGCGGTCGACCAGGCCGGCGGCCAGGGCATCGGCAGCCAGGAACACCCGGCCTTCCGCCCAATTGCCGGCCTGGGCCGCGTCAAGGCCGCGATTTGCGGCCACCCCCTGGATGAAAAGCGCATACAGGCCGTCGAAGCGGCCCTGAATCGAAGCCAAAGCGTCGGGCGAAAGGCGTTCGTAGCTGTTGCCGAAGGCCTTTTCCTTGCCCGAGCGGATGACGGTGAAGGTGTAGCCGGCGGATTCGGCGGCCTTGGTGATCTCCAAGTGGATGCCGACCACGCCGATGGAGCCGACTTCGGTGGCGGGATTGACGGTCAGGGTCCGCGCCGCCGAGGCCAGCCAGTAGGCGGCCGAGCAGCATTGCCCATCGGCCCAGGCGTAGACCGGCTTGACCAGGTTGGCGGCGGCGATGATGGAGGCCAGTTCCTGGACCCCGGCCGCGTCGCCGCCGGGGCTGTCGACGTCGAGCAGGATATGCCGCACCGCCGCGTCTTCCAGGGCCTGGCGGATCTGGTTGCCGATAGCTTTGTAGCTGCTGCCCAGCGACCACCAACGGTCGGCCTTGGACAACGCGCCGGCAATGGGGATGACGGCGATGCCGCCGTCGAGCAGCTCATACGGACGGTTCCGGCCGGGATCCCAGTCCAGGTAGACGGCGGACCCGAGGCGCATCCGCTCCGAGGTCTGGCGCAACCAGGTCCCCAGGGCTTCGGCTTCCATGAACCAGACGGCGGGGATGGAGGACATCAGGCAGCGACTCCGTAACGCGCGCCGATCTTGTCGCAGAGCAGCTTGAGCGTATCGAGTTTGTCCAAGACCGCGAGGGTCGAGGCCGAGTAGCCTTCGGCCGGCTCCTCGACGGGTGGCGTTTGCGGCTTGGGAGAGGAG
>JAEZBW010000590.1 GCA_023426765.1 Bacillota bacterium | reverse complement strand
GCACATATACCGAACGTCTGGATCAATGGTCGATTACCTCTGTATTCAGTGGTGAAGCCACTTTGCAGGAATCTACCGATACAAAGAAAACCGGGGAATAAAACAAAAGGTTCATGGCTGCCGTTCCGGGCATAAAATAAAGTGCGGGATGAAACACACCGGAGCATTTTTACAGGGCAGATGATGTATGATTCAGACGGATGATTCGAACCACCGAATCCGCGCGGAGTTGACAAGAAACGGGTAATAGTTTATGATGAAAACGCTTACGTTTGGCAAGGGAGGGAATCCAAGGCAAGGTATATTGAACATTTTTCTTACATAAGAGTATTAAGAACGCAAGATAAAACTATATAGTGAGAGTTTCCCATCCGTCAGGGATCAAGGCATTCCGGCGGAAAAAAGCTCCGCATGGCGGAGGATCAAACCGGTAAGGTAGAAGAGATACAGGAGGAACACCTTACGGAAGGAGACCGTTCGAAAAGCATATTTATTCATAAGATGCCGGGGTTCAAACTTTGAAACCCGATGGCTGTAAACATTCGTATGGTTTTATGAATAGAAAGACTTTCCGGGCCGACTCCCAGGTTGATGAAAGGAAGTTGAGAATGGGGAATCCGATACTGGGTTATGCGAAGCGTAGCCTGCCCCTCAGGCGGGTCTTAATTCTGCTCTTTGTTCTTGCCGTATCCGTTTCACTTGGATATGGGATTTTCAACGGGCTGAAGAAAGAACTCAGAATTGTTGACGAAGAAAATGAGACCATTGTTAAAACAATGGGAGAAGATGTTGAAACGGTTTTTAACCAGATGGGTCTTTTAATAAATTCCTGCGATTATATCAGCGTACCGCTTTCCATGAAGCTATCGAATGCGATTCTTCAGGAAGTGCTCATTAAACGGGCAGTGCCTGTCAACATTGTACTTGAGGGAAAAACCACAGAAGTGATGACATATCATGAAACAATCGGAGATACGATTAAGGCCAATGGTATTGTCATGGGGCCTTTGGACAGGGTGGATGGAAGAAGTGATGGCGACCCGATTCAGGTTGGGATGGATATAAAGATCATTCGCGTCAGGGAAGAGATCCTGACCGAAGCGGAAGAAATCCCCTATGTCGTCATTCAAACACCCAACGAGGACATGAACCAGGGTGATAAAAAGGTCACCCAGGCCGGTGAGGAAGGAAAGCTTGAAAAATACTACAAGCTGACCTACGAAGACGGAAGAATCATCTCCAAGGACTTTATCAACGAGAAGATCGCAAAGGAGCCTACCGCGGAACTGGTTGAAATTGGTACGGTTCCGAACTTCAAAAATTCGCGTGGTGAAGTGGTGCGCTATTCCAAAGTGATTGAAATGGAAGCGACAGCCTATACGGCATCCTTCAAAGACACCGGCAAGCACCCCGGCGATCCCGGGTTCGGCATCTGTTATACCGGAATGAAAGCCAGAGAAGGTGTCATCGCGGTGGATCCGAAAATTATCCCGCTTTACACAAAGATGTATATCGATGTGTCGGGTAAAACCAAAGACTATGGTTTTGCCATAGCCGGGGATATCGGCAGCGGAATTAAAGGAAAACAGGTGGATCTGTACCTGGACTCACAGGAAGCCGTTGACAGCTGGGGACGCAAAAAGGTGAAGGTCTACATCCTGAAAGATCAGAAGGATGACCGCTGGAAAGAAACAGACTATATCAAGAATGATTAACAGTCAGACATAAGCTGGAGTATACCGGAACGGGTCGTTCCGGTATTTTTATCAGAAGCATGTACTGATTATTGCAGGGTACTGTGGAGGGAAACACTTGATCAATACCAATGAAATCCTGAGCCGATTTGATATTCGGCTGACAAAATCGCTGGGCCAGAACTTTTTAACCGATGCGAACATCATCCGAAAAATCACCGAAGCAGGTGAATTATCCGGGGAGGATCTGGTTGTCGAGGTGGGCCCGGGCATAGGTGCTTTGACAGTTTCCCTGGCACAGCAGGCCGGAAAGGTGATCGCAGTTGAAATTGATAAAAACCTGATCCCTGCACTGTGTGAAACCACCGGGCAATTCCCGAACGTCACCATCATCCATGAGGATATCCTGAAGGTGGATGTTCATTCCATTCTGCAGGGCTGGAGCGGATGCGTGAAGATCATATCCAATCTTCCGTATTATGTGACAACCCCTGTTGTGATGATGTTTCTGGAAAACAATTTTCCGATTGACAGAATGGTTCTGATGGTTCAGAAGGAAGTGGCGCTGCGCATGGCAGCAAAACCCGGAACAAAGGACTACGGAGCGCTGTCGGTGGGGGTGCAGGTGGCGGGAACCCCCAGGGTTTTATTCCAGGTATCCAAAAACTGCTTTATACCAAAGCCCGATGTTGACTCTTCCGTGCTTCGGATCATTTTAACCGATGAGCGGCTTCAGAAGATAAAAGATAAAACGATCTTTTTCAATTGCGTCCGCGCCGCATTTTCACAGCGGAGAAAAACTCTGCTGAATGCCATGAGCGGCGCTCCAAACTGGAGGCTGGACAAGGATACTGTAAAGCGGCTGATCGACAGGATGGAACTGAAGGAAACGATCCGCGGCGAAGAGTTGTCCGTTGACCAGTTCATCACCCTTTCAAACCTGGTGGCACAGGGGGAAGTTTAAACTGCTCCATGAACACCGCGAATGCCATTGTTATGAAAAAAGATAATTCCTTCCCTGAGCGCAGCGAATGTCATCCTGAGCGAAGCGAAGGATCTGATCCGCAACACATCTATCACACTCACTTTCGAATTGGTAACCCAGTATCGAACAATCCTGCCTGAACAATGGGAAATAGCATGATTTCAGATCTGCCGGAAATCTGCAATGCCAGTCTTTTATTGCCTCCTCCGGGCTATTTTGCATCTTCCTGCATATACATTTAGATGAATATCATGCCAGTTGACCCGGAAAGTCGGTTTATTCATAAAGGGCACGATTGATTACTGCTGCCATGCGGTTTTAGCCTGGAAGCCCGGCATTTTATGAATAAGCATGCTTCTACGAAGGGTCTCTCAGGGGGGAATGGGGATGGAGCAGGCAGGAAATCAGAGAAAGTACGTCATACTGCAGGAAAAGGATCCGGGTTTCGGCGTTCAACGCCCGCCTGAGGGTTTTGCACGGCTGGACGCCAATAAGGAAGGGATAACACTGTATCTGCAGGTTAAAAACCTGCGTGACGGAGCACTGCCCTATACCGTCATCCTGGTTTACGGCCAAAACGACGAGGTGGGGGTCATCCGGGCTGGAACCCTTGAGATCGTTTCACACAGCAGTTTTTTCAGCCGGAAGCTGGATGAAGATGCAATCCAAAGGATGCATGTGCATCCCGGAAACATTCTGTATGTTATCATTGCTGCCGAACATCCGGAAAAAACCAATATTCCGATGGTCGGCATCTGCAACAAGTCATATCCCTGGAACGAATCCATAAGGCAACGCTTAAGGAAGACAAACTCCCGTTCAGCGCCTGCTGAAACTGCAGCATCTCCGAAAACGATACCCGATGTGCGTGTAATCGACACCGGCTCATCTCCGATAATGGAAAACCCTTCACAAGCTCCCCAACCCTATGTTCACAAAGAAAACATCATGCAGGCCCGATCGGATTATCAAAATGAAAACCCTGTTCAATCTCCGGTGGAAACCAAGAAAGATATCCTTTCAAATAACATGGCCGGCACCGGAAAAGATGCCTTTACCCAACCCGAGACAGCTTTCGGCGCAGAGAATCAGTCGGGCATAGACACGAAGGGTCTTTCGGATGCAATCAGAGATTTGTTTGCTGATTTCAGGAATCATGATAAAAAGGACGCTGTACCGGCGCTAAGCCCCGCAAAGGCTGAGAAAAAGCCTGTTATCATTGAGGAAAAGATCGTTGAAAAGCCCAGAGTGGACGATGTCAGGCTGGAAAGGAAACTAAAAGACCACTTTGAAGCGATAGAGCCTTTTTTCAACCCCAGGCATGATTATGCCTGGTACAAGGTGAATGACCTGGCCAGGCTGAGCAATCTGCTGTTTGCCTGTAACATGCGCATCCCACTGTTTGCCAACCCCAAGATTCTGGTGGGTCTTTTCAAATACAGACATCTGCTGGCAGGCTTTTACCGATCCGAACGCAATGACATGAAATACTTCGTGCTGGGTGTTCCGTCCAGTGATGATTCCGAGGGAAGACCTTTTGAAAACATCTCCCGCTGGGTGGAGATTCAAAATCCGGATTACGGAGATATGACCGGGTACTGGCTGGTTTACATCAATCTTCAAAGCGGGGAGTTTGTCCGGTAAACGGTGAAAAACCTTACAAAAAAGCTACAAAACCGATGCGCTATGGGAATTCAGGTTTGTCCAAAATTCTTATAGCGCATTTTTTTTAAAAGTGGTATGATCCAAATATGATTTTTCGGATGTTGTTTCGTGAAAGGGGTTTATCCATGTCGGAGTTGAGTAATATTTTCGGTTCACAGGTTTTTGGCGATGCAGTGATGCGTGAAAAGCTTCCAACAGCTACTTATAAGGCCTTGAAAAACATTATCGACAATAATCTCACCCTCGATCCCAATCTGGCCGAGGTTGTTGCCAGCGCGATGAAGGAATGGGCGCTGGATCTGGGAGCCACCCATTACTGCCACTGGTTCCAGCCCATGACGGGAACAACGGCGGAAAAGCATGATTCCTTCATTTCCACCACAACCAGCGGCAGCGTCATCATGGAGTTCTCGGGGAAGGAACTGATCAAGGGCGAATCCGATGCGTCGTCGTTTCCAAACGGGGGAATCCGTGCAACCTTCGAAGCTCGAGGGTATACCGCGTGGGATTGCACGTCACCTGCCTTTGTGAAAGATAAAACCCTTTATATCCCTACAGCGTTCTGTTCATACAGCGGCGAAGCGCTGGACAAGAAAACCCCGCTGCTGCGTTCCATGGACGCATTAAGCCGGCAGGGCGTACGTGTGCTTCGGGCCCTGGGGAACAAAACCGTGAAAAAGGTCATCTCGTATGTAGGTGCCGAACAGGAATACTTCCTTGTAGACAAGGAAATGTTCATGAAGAGGAAGGATCTCATTTATACCGGCAGGACGCTCTTCGGCGCAAGGCCGCCCAAAGGGCAGGAAATGGGAGATCAATACTACGCATCCATTAAAACCAGAGTGCTTGCTTTCATGCAGGATTTGGACGTAGAGCTGTGGAAGCTTGGCATTCCGGGAAAAACGCGGCATAATGAAGCTGCCCCTGCACAGCATGAAATAGCGCCCATATACAATACAACCAATGTAGCAACCGATCAGAACCAGCTGATGATGGAAACGATGAAAAAGGTTGCCGCACGCCACGGTTTAGCTTGCCTTCTGCATGAAAAGCCTTTTGCCGGCGTGAATGGATCCGGCAAGCACAACAACTGGTCCATCGGCACCGATGAAGGTGTGAACCTGTTAAATCCCGGCCCGGAACCCCATAACAACACCCTGTTTTTGCTGATGATTGCCGTGGTGGTAAGGGCTGTCGATGTTTACTCCGGTGTCATCAGAAGCTCTGCCGCCAACTCGGGGAATGACTGCCGCCTTGGTGCGCATGAAGCCCCTCCGGCGATCATTTCCATCTTCCTTGGGGATCAGCTTACCGATATCATAGAACAGATCGACCGAATGGGCGAAGCAACGAACTCCATCTGTTCCTGTCAAATGGAACTGGGTGCGATGTCGCTGCCCAAATTTGCCAAAGATATTACCGACAGAAACAGGACTTCTCCCTTTGCTTTCACCGGAAACAAGTTTGAGTTCAGAATGGTTGGCTCTTCGGCTTCCATTGCCGGCCCGAACTTTGTGCTGAATTCAGCGGTGGCCGATATCCTGTCAGAAGTGGCGGACAGGTTGGAAGCGGCGGAAGACAAGGTGTGCGAGGCAAAAAAAATCACGGCGGAGTTCATTAAAAAGCATAAAAGGATCATCTTTAATGGTGACAATTATTCCGGCGAATGGGTGAAAGAGGCCGAAAGAAGGGGCTTGCCCAATATTTCGAATTTCGTTGATGCAAAGAGAACCCTGCTGCTTGAGGAAAATATCGAGATGTTCTCCCGCCAGGGTGTGCTTTCTGAAAAGGAAAGCCTTTCCCGTTTTGAAATCCTCATGGAGAACTATAACAAGACCATCAATATTGAAGCATTAACAGCAGTGGAAATGGCAAAGCGGGATATTCTGCCGGTTGTGATGCGGTATATTGGCGAACTTTCCCAAGCCTACAACCAGATGAAGGCCACCGGGGTGCACCAGGTGCTGGATACCCAGGAGGAACTGCTGACTGAAATCTCCACACGGGCGGCATCCGCTTACGCAAAGGTCAAAGATTTGGAAAAGGCTGTTGCTGAAACAGCGGTTATCCATGATGTAACCATACAGGGAACCTGTTACAGGGATAAAGTCATCCCCGTAATGAAAAGCCTCAGGGAGGACATCGACAAACTGGAAATGCTGGTGGATGCAAAATATTGGCCCATGCCAACCTACGGTGACCTGCTGTTCGGCATCCATTAATACGGCGGGTTACACCCTCCTTAAACATTCTGTTTCCATATAACATGCATAAACCCCGGAACAGGTTGAGTTCTCGTTCAAAGGGACAGATTGTGAACCGGGGTTCATATGTACGAGGCGGGCGGCGAAAGCTGTCCGCCTCGTGCTGTTAAGCGATATTTTCATGCTGTGTACTTTTCACATCTTCTGCGGCGACCTGCTCTACGCTATCCATGATGCCCACATCCCGATATATAATGCGGATTGCCTGTTCGGCAGTGCGAGAGTATTTGGTATCCTTTTCGCCTACCTCAATCCGTGAGATAAAGAGCCGCAGGATTTCAGGAGTCAACTCCCGTATCTCCGTGTACCGCTTGGCCTTTTCGATAAAGGCATCCACATTGGAGGCAGAATCCATCAGCTTTTGTAATCGTGTCTCCTTGACAGGGATGGTATCTCGGAGTGCCCTCTGCTCATCATTGTAATCGCCAGACAACATACGGAACTGCTCATTGGTTACCCGGCCCAGCACGTTGTCTTCATAGAGGCGTTTAAACAGCGATGCGAGTTCTGTATCCCTACGCCGTGCCGTATCCAGCTCTCGTTGCAGGCTGTTCATCTCTTTCCGCAGTTCCACCGAGTTTTTGCGGTTGATGTACTCCGTGAAGAGGGCTTCTTTTTGCCTTGCGAAGTGGGTCACCCTGCGCAGATCATCAAGGATAATCTGAACCAGATCACGCTCACGAATGTAATGGGAGGAGCAAACCTCCTTGCCCCTTTTCTTGTAGGTGTAGCACATGAAGTTGTTTTTAATGGCGTCCATCGTGTGCGCCCGGTGCAGAACGAGGGGCTTTCCGCAGTCGGCGCAGAACACCAATCCGGAGAATAAATTCGGCTCCTCCATCTGCTTTGGCACACGCTTTTTCCGCTGGTGAAGCTCCTGTACCATGTCCCACTGCTCCTGCGTGATTAGCGCTTCATGGGTGTCCTTGACCAGAATCTGCTCGGACTCATCGTGGTAAACGGCTTTCTTGTTCTTGTAGGACAGGGTGGTTGTCCGCAGTCCCGGCATGTGTCCGAGATAGGTTCGGTTGTCCAAAATTCCGGTTACCGTACTGGAAGCCCATCGGTAGGGGCTTGTGGTATCCAGACACTTATGTCCCGCTCCCGTCCTGCGGTAATAGGTATTGGTGGGGTTGAGCACCTGCTCCTGCGTGAGAATCCGGGCGATCTGGTTAGGGCCTTTTCCTCCAGCGCACAGGTTGAATATGCGCTGTACAGTGGGTGCGGTTTCCTCGTCGGGGACGATGCCCTTGCGGACAGCCTTGTCCTTCCGGTAACCGTAGGGTGGTCTGCCCCCGAGGATTTCTCCCCGCTCTGCCTGCATCCGCTTGACTGCACGAACCTTTTTGCTGGAGTCTTTGGCATGCAGCTCGTTGAACCAGTTTCGCATAGGCGTGAAGTCATTGCTGCCTTCATACAGGGAATCCACACCGTCATTGACCGCAATAAAGCGAATGCCCTTCTGAGGGAAGAAGATTTCCGTGTAATATCCCACCTTCAAATATTCTCTGCCAAGCCTTGATAAGTCCTTTACGATTAGGGTTTCCACCTGCTCATTTTCTATCAGTCCCAGCAGTTCGTTCCATGAGGGGCGGTTGAAGTTGGTGCCGGAGTAGCCGTCGTCATACAGGAATTTAACATTGGTGAAGCCGTTCTCCCTTGCATATTTTTCAAGGAGCAGTCTCTGATTCTGAATGCTGTTGGAGTCTCCCTTTAGGTCGTCCTCCTGGCTGAGTCTGCCGTATAAAACCGTATATTTTTCTTGGTTTGCCATAGTCAAAATCTCCTTTCTTGCGGCAAACCGGTACGGTACCACACATCATACCGCAACCGTTCCCGCAAGTCTACTGAATTCAAGCTGTCTGGGTTTCCTTTTCCAGCTCGGTATCAATGACTTTCAGCAGCTTATCTGTTGGGGTACAGTCAGCCGCCGACGGGAACACAGAGCAGATACGGAAGCGGCGGCCCTCGATGACCATACTTCGCTGCGCGGTGGTCTGGGCGGCGTCAAAGAAAACTGTAACATCTTCAAAACAAGGCGCCGCCTTTCCGTTTTCTGTTTCTTCATGTACAACCTCGGTGGTTTCATAGGCACCGAGAATGCCGGTGTTTAAATAGTGGCGTGCGATTTTTTGTTCTCTATCCATAGCGTTCCTTTCTCCTTGATAGGGGTTATATGGTCTGTATATGTTCCTGATCCTGCTCACTTTGAAGCTTATGCCCCTGTGCCAGCTTTTTCAGAGCTTCTCGCTGGCGCTGCTTGCTCTCCGTCCAAGTTTGAGGTGAAATGGAAGGCGGAACATTTACTGCAGCTTCCAGATTTTTGCCCAGCGATACAATCTCATTTGCCAGACAACATGCTTGTTCTATCTGCCCAATCCAACCCTCTGGCGGTTCCGGTGTCAGTGGGGTAAAGCCATGCTCGGCTCGGTAAGCGAACAGTCTTTCAAGATTATCCTTGAGATAAGTTTCATCATGAAGGCTGCGATCACGGCAGCTCTCGCCCTCCGGGGTGGTGAACAGAATATACTTGTGGTGATCCCAGCGAACGGAATAACCCTCGTATTCCATGTTCTGAATAAAGCTGTCCTTGTCTGTTGAGTAGAGCAGGGCTTCTTCAATAGCCTTGACGAGAGCAAACTTCCAGCTCTCTCCACGCTCTGCGGCACGATATTCACCGGGTGTTAGCCTGCGTTTTTTCTTTCTGCCATCGTAGGGTTCCAGCACAGAAAAGCCATGAGCGATGCAGATTTCATCATTGACCTGCCTCATTTCTTGGATGGAGGTAGGCGATAGATGCAGCTTCTTGCCATCCTTGAAGCTGACTGAATTTACGATAATATGGGAGTGGAGATTATTTGTATCATTGTGGGTAGCCACTACACACTCGTAATTAGGGAACAGCTTTCCTGCAAGTCTTCGTGCCACTTCATTGGCTTGCCATGGTGTGATTTTCTCTTCCTTTGAAAAAGATTGGACAAAATGATAGAAGCACACATCACCGGTTTTTCTGAATTTTTCCTTGGTGGTCATCATTTCAAGGTAGCTGGTGTAGGGCAGACAGTTGACACCGCTTTCCACTCTGCCTCCCTCAAAGCCTACCTTATGACTCTGAAGCACATAGGAGAGTGCACCCAGCATCCGTCCACAGGATTGCTTTTTCACTTTAATTCTTGTGAAGGTTGCCATCATACCACCTCCAGAAGCTTTTTTAATTCGGCACAAATGTCTCCATAGGCATCAGTGAGTTTCTCAATCTGGCTGGGATAGCTTCTTCCTTGGTGGGAGAGAATGGTCAGCTGATTGAGGTTTCTGCCCTGTGCCTTTAATTCAGAAAGCACTGAATCCAGACCATCAATAATGGTGATTTCTTTGCCCAGCGCACAGGCGGTCAGGTAATCTGTGACGGTCATTTTTGCTCTTTTTGCCTGAACCTTTATCTTTTTCAGGTCAGCCGAGCTGACCCTGAATGCGTAGGTTTTATCCTTTTGTTTTTTCATGCAATGCTCCTTTCCGTGACTCGGGGTGTGGGGCAGCGCCCCGCCTAATGCGACCGGCGTATAGCCGGACGCTTTGCTTGCCCCTCCCAAAGGGAGGGTTTCTGTACCCTATCCCCTTCGTTTTATCTAACTCATCAGTTTGTTTTGCAAACAGTCTTTTACACTTGCCCAAATTGCTGAGCTTCACCTGCAATGGTGCAACTACCCTACCTCGCCCTCCAAAGGCTCACACAGGGGCAAACAGGGGGCAACGGAGGGAGAATTATTCATCCTTGACAGCGCTGACGGCAAAGACGGCAAGTTTTGGGGGCTGGTTTCTGCCGTCATGCTGTCATTACCGTCATAGCAGAGGGTAAATTCCCGCCTCTCAAAGGTGCGGTTTTCACAGTAGATGATGTGCTTTCGATTTAGAGAGTCCATGTGCTTGATGATTTTCTTTTTCAGTATTGCAGGCGGAATTTCTACTTGGTTAAAGAGTTTCAAGCTCTCCGACAGCTCTGTAGCCGTACCTGTGAATGTGCTAATAGATTTTATAAAATCACAGAGAAGAAAAATAATCTCGTCCAAAGCTTGTTCGACCACCTCGGCCGGGGAAAGTAAATTCCACACAAAACTTCCCTTATTAAACTCCAAAAACAATTCCCGATCTTCAATATCCCTACCTGTGCAAATGAGAGTTGCAGTAGTTTCAGTTCGCTTGTCCTTTTGAAGAACAAAGTTTGTGTCTGCTCCACCTGCAATTCCTGTGGTGCCGGAAATCATATTCAGCGGATCATTGTCAATGGTTTTGCGTAAGTGATGAACCAGAACAATGGCGAGCTTGTTTCGATCTGCAATCTGCTTGAGTGCAGTGATGTCATCGTAGTCTGCTGCATAAGGGTTCACATTTGAGGAAACGGTTTTGCGAACCTTTTGCAGAGTATCAATGACAATCAGTCCTGTGCTTGGATGCTCTTTTAGAAAATCCTCAATCTGAATCTCAAGGCCGTTTCCGATGGCATTGCTCATAACAGCGAAGTGCAATGTGCCTGGTGCCTCATCTGTAATTTCAAACAGTCTGTTTTGGATTCGAACGAAGCTATCCTCAAGGCAGAGATAAAGTACTTCACATTTGCGGGTTTCAAAGCTCCATACCGGTTCGCCCTTTGCCGTCTGCAAACAAATCCATAGCGCCAGCCAGCTCTTACCGATTTTCGGCGAACCGGCAAGGATATGCAGTCCCTGCGGTATCAATCCACTTACAATAAATTTCAGCGGTTCCATGGGTGTGGCCATCAAAGTTTCCGCATCCATGGTTTCTAATTTCTTTGTCATTTTAACCACCTCACTTTCATTTTTGGTACTTTCATTGTAGAAAAGATTGTGGTATTCTTATATCGTGAATTAAAAGAATTTTATTTAATAATAATCAATTCTTTGCAAGGAGGTATAGCATGGAAATAACCTATCCTTTTGCTAAGGTTTTTACTGACAGCACCAACAAGCTGAATGTATTTTTCCTGCATGATGCTGAGCATTCCACTTTTCAGCAGATTGGAGATATTGGAACAGGTATTGTAGAATTTTGTGAGCTTGATTTTTCGGAACTGCAGGAAAAAATAAAGGCGCTGGAGACCGTAGAAGTCACCAATGCCAATTTTGACGATATGAAAAAGGTATATTGGAACGCTGTAGATCTACTGAAAGAAAAACACAGCTATATCCATTTCTTTTTAAAGAGTGATTTATTCCGCAATTTCTATAACGCTGACAGGTCAGAAGGCGAAAAGGCCAGCTATGCAAATTTTCTATTTCAATACTACATTAATCTGCAGGCTGTCTATGCTGAGGCACTTGAGTTTTGTTTAAGCAACGAGATATTGTCTGAATACACCTTACCCGAGCGATATGTCATGTTCTGCAATCTGCATGTCAATTTCACGCAGTATATGCTCCGATCCATGTATGGAATAGCGCCGATTGCCAACGGTAGGTTTGATACAAGCAAACTGATTTCCTTTAACGACCCCGATGAAGTAGACACGCGAAAGGTATTGCAGAACATTCATCGGGACAGTGAGCACTCGGTGAGCATGTGGCAGTATTTTGCCATTCAGAGTTTGGAGGAAATGCTCTATCTGGAATTTGTGAAGATGACCAAAAGAGGCATCCGTATCAAACGCTGCGGACTGTGTGATCGGTACTTTGTTCTGGCAGATAAACGCAAGCGGGATTACTGTGACAGAATTTACAAAGGCAAACGCACCTGCAAGCAGATCGGGGCAAAACAGAAATTCAATCAGTCTGTGGAGCAGGATAGCTTTTTACAGGAATTTCAGCGGATTTATAACCGGATGTATTCACGGTTTTATCGTATTGATGCGTGGGATAGGGATAAGCCTACGAACAAAATAACAGAGGAGCAATTTAAGAAGTGGGCTTCAGAGGCATCTAAAGCAAGGCAAGAGTATAAGGCGGGCGGGATTAGTGGCGATGAACTGCTCTGTAGGATAAGGATAGATTAACAGAAATACATCGAATCCTATTGAAAACAATTTGAAATAACATGTTTTTACCTACTTGCAATACTCTCCGAAGGACGCTAACATCAAGCAAACTTGTAAAGGGAGGGTTTGATTTGACTGACTATGCTGCGATGTATAAACGGCTATTCAATTCAACGACTGATGCGATTGCGATCCTGCAACAGGCACAGCAGGACACGGAGGAGATGTATGTGACCTCGCCGGGCCGGATATTATGGTTCTGGAATCGAAAAAGATAGAGGATGATGAATAGCAAATCAAAGGGTGCAGTGGGAACCTTCCCACTGCGTTTTTCTATCCGCTCAGGAATAAATTTGTGAACATCAAACTTGACTCCTTTTTGTCTTTCTCAGACATAAAAATCACTTATCACAACTGGACATTGTTCGTTTCTTCGTATATAATATAGAGTGAAGAATTATGCAGGAGAGTGGGCTTATGAAATTCATTACGGCAAAAGAAGCCGGTGAAAAATGGGGGATATCCGACCGGCGGGTACAGATTCTGTGTAAACAAGGCAGGATTAAAGGCGCTTATCGACTCGGATGGACTTGGGCTATCCCGGAGGGTGCCGAAAAGCCTATTGATGGGCGTTTAAAGCCTGCGGAGTAAGGGGTGAAGCTATATGCCGATGTGGAATCCGTGGCGCGGCTGCCGCAGATACAGTGAAGGCTGTCAATATTGTTACATTCATAAGGGCGATAACAAGCGTGGCGTGGATACAAGCACGATTATCCGCACGGATAATTTTGACGCTCCTATTCAAAAAAGGAAGTCTGGGGACTATAAAATCAAATCAGGGCAAATGGTCTATCTCTGCTTTTCCACCGATTTTTTAATTGAAGATGCGGACGAGTGGCGGTCTGAATGCTGGGCGATGATACGGGAGCGAAGTGACTTAAACTTCCTTTTTCTCACGAAGCGGATTGAACGCTTTATGAACTGCATTCCCGAAAACTGGGGGGACGGTTATGACAATGTGATTATCGGCTGTACTGTGGAGAATCAGCGGCAGGCTGATTACCGGTTGAGCATTTTTGCGAACTTGCCTATTAAATATAAGAACATCATCTGTCAGCCTTTGCTTGGGAGCTTGGATATTGAAAAATATCTACATGACGTCGAATTAGTCGTTGTCGGCGGCGAATCGGACAGGGACGCACGGCCTTTGTATTATGATTGGGTTTTGGATATTCGAGAGCAGTGCAAACGGCAGAATGTTCACTTTGAATTCCGCCAATGCGGTACACATTTCATCAAGGACGGCAAGCAATACTCATTGGCGGTAAAGGATTTATGCGCTCAAGCGAGAAAAGCGAACATTAACTTATAAGGACGGTGGCGAAGCATGAAAAGTAAATGGCGCAAACATATTATAATCTTCCTATGTGCTTTCATATTGTGCGGTTTCGCCCTGTGGAGTATGTGGCAGCTTTGGTTTAACCCTTATCGCGGTACAGTGAGCGATTTACGCCCGTCCGAAGAATTGGATACTGTCTTAACCCCACAGCAAGCGGTCAAGAATTTAGATTATCTTGTACAACGCTTGGCAGAGCGTCATCCTGCATGTATGAACGGTCTACCCGATAACGTACAGCTTGAATATGAGCGGGAGCGCGCGGGAATTGCTGCGCTTCCGGAGGTGTCGGTTTTGTCGCTCTGGCAAAGTGCAGCGAGCGTTTTGAGCAGTTTGGGGGACGCCCACACCGCCGTCGGTGTGAATTACGAGAACAGGGTACGCTTGCCCTTCACCTTCGCATGGAACGATGACACACTGACCTGTTCAAGCGGCGAATATGGTGAGTATATCGTGATTGAAATCGGAGAGATTTCGACTGACGAACTATACCAACGCTTTCTTACTCAGTTTTCCTACGAACTGGGTGCATGGGCGAGGCACTCTTTCGCCTCACGATTAAATCGCGGCGAATATCTGGCTTTTGTCGGTGTGGACACGCAAAAGGACATTCCGCTTGTGCTGGAAAACCCAAATGACAGCAGCCGCATAACCGCAACGTTTACGCTGCATGAAAGTGTCACTGTCAGTGAAGAAAAAGCCGAACCAAATTTTGATTATTCAGTTGATTCATCTGCCGATATGGGCATTTTCACCCTGTGTAAATGTGTATATGATGGAGAATACAAGAACGGCCTGCGGGATTTCTTTACGGCTGTTCAGGAAAACAATATCCATAGCGTGATTGTGGATTTAAGAGGCAATCCGGGTGGGAACTCGCTGGTTACAAACGAGTTTGTCCGCTATCTCCCGGCAGAAAGTTATCTCACCGGTGCCTCCGAGGTTCGTTTTGGCTCAATCCTATGGAAGAACAAGCTGCAGAACCCCAAAAACCAACATCTTACGCCGGTATTTTCAGGCAAGGTATATGTGCTGACCGGGGCAGATACGTTTAGCCCGGCCATGGACTTTGCAACTTTGCTTTCAGATAATAAATTAGGTACGGTGGTCGGAGAGGTTCCCGGAAATATGCCCTCGTCTTATGGGGATATTCTTTATTTTCAGACGCTGAATGCACGGCTTGTTTTCACCGTGTCTTATAAATATTTTATACGACCGGACGCATCAAAATCTGATTCTCCTCTGATTCCGGATGTGACAGTTCCCGCCAAGGATGCACTCACCGAAACCATGAGGTTAATCGAGAAGGCGAGGTAGGGATATGCAAATTGGAGAAATATGGCCGTTTCTGCTACCGGGGGTATTGCTTCAGTTATTGATGCAGGTACTCTGCATTGCGGAGGGCGTGAAAGAAGATAATCGAAAGCCGTTTCATCGTGCTCTATATATTTTGTCTATTGCAATTTTCGGATTGGCCGCCATTGCATTCCATCTGCTTCGTGCCGAAAAGACACCGCCCAAAGATACCACTACCGCCGAAGTGGAAAGGGCTAACCATCTCACAAATAAAGGCACCTTTTTCCTGCTGCTGATTGCTTATCAAGTTATGGGGCTGCATATGCTGGCAGAGAATGTAGGAACACCGGCGTACATCCCCCTAATTTGGTTTATAACAATCTCTTTTCTCATAATGCTGCTATATAATCTGCTCCCCGAGAAAAAGCGCTTCATAGCCGAACCGATTTTGCCAATGCTTCAGATCGCTCTATGCATCCCAATCCAATACCTGGATGTTTCAGGGGACAACTTATTTCTTTCCATCATTGCAGGATTCAGTGCAATCAACCACGCATCGCTATCCCGTGCAAAAGTGTATGGAATTGGTGCGCTGGGTGCTTATCTTTTGGGCAGTACGTCAAGAACAATACTTTTGTCCGAAAGCGCTGAAATGGCTGATCTGGTTCGTTACTTTTTCGTCAACACAATTGTGGTTCTGCTTGCCTTAATCGCCTTTTACACATTAAAAAAGCAGATGATTACAAGTGTAAAGTTAGAATCAGCTCTCCGTACGGTGAATGAGCAATCTGAGAAACTTAAGGGATTAGCAGTCGTGGAGGAGAGGAACCGCATTGCTGGCGAAATGCACGATACGGTCGGCCATACACTGACTGTAGCCGTCCTGACATTAGAAGCGGCGGAGGGACTTGTATCAGAGCCGCAAGCGGTACAAAAGCTCCATCAAGGCAAAGAACAAGTGCGGCGAGGACTTTCGGAGCTTCGTGCTTCTGTTAAAGTAGTCAGGGCAGGAAACGAAACCAATTTTGTCGCCGTCCTTGAGCAGCTTTTGCAGGAAATCCGTTCTGACACCGGGCTTGATATTCATATTGTTATGGAATCAGAAATTGGTCTTCCCCCACTTCAAGCTGGCATACTGCTCTCGGCGGTAAAGGAATGTACAACCAACGCAATCAGACATGGACAGGCAACGCATGTGGATATCTTGATTGGCGAGTATAAAGGACAGCTACGGCTGGCTTTTACAGACAATGGCAACGGAACGGATGATATAA